>JAFSZW010000411.1 GCA_017458865.1 Clostridia bacterium | reverse complement strand
GTTGCTTCCAAGAGCGATGTCATCATTACAATGGTTCCCAATTCTCCACATGTACGCGCTGCTGTTTTTGATAAAGGCGGCATCGCAGAAGGCGCTAAAGCAGGTCTTGACCTGATCGACATGAGCTCCATCGCTCCCCTCGAGTCCAAAGATATTGCTGAGAAGTGCAAAGAGATCGGCATCAACATGATGGATGCTCCGGTTTCCGGCGGAGAACCCAAGGCAATCGACGGCACCCTGTCCATTATGTGCGGCGGCCCGAAGGACCTGTTTGACAAATATTTTGATCTGCTGAACGTCATGGGCGGCTCTGTGGTACACTGCGGTGATGTAAACGGCGCCGGCAACACCACAAAACTGGCTAACCAGGTTATCGTTGCTGTAAACATCGCAGCCTGTGCTGAAGCTTACGAGCTGGCTACCATGGCAGGCGTGGATCCGGAGAAAGTTTTCGCAGCAATCCGCGGCGGCCTGGCAGGATCAACCGTTATGGATGCCAAGGTTCCCATGATGATGGACCGCAATTTCAAACCCGGTTTCCGTATTGATCTGCACATCAAGGATCTGAACAATGCTCTGGATACCGGCCATGGCGTCGGCACCCCGATGATCCTGACCGCAGCTGTACAGGAAATGCTGCAGTGGCTGCATAACAACGGCAGCGGCAGCGATGACCACAGCGCAATCCTGAAATACTATGAGCGCATCACCGGCGTTGAAGTCAAGAGATAAGCAATTTTCACGGAACTGATCTCAGCCGGGCATGCCCCGGCTGAGGAAACCATCAGGTCACCGGCACAGGAGAGGCCTGAAAGAAAGTGCCGTGAAGGCACGCTGCAAAACGGGAATATGGCAGCATGTTCATGCGCTGTAGATCATATATTAATCCAAGGAGGAAACACAATGAGAAAGAAACTGGTAGCAATGGGTTTGGTACTGGCAATGACTGCGCTTCCGTCCATGTCCGCTATGGCTTACACAATCGGCCATTACGGCGGGTTCACCGGTGCTGTTGCAACAGCAGGTTCCAACGGCCGTGACGCTATTCTTCTGGCTGTTAAACAGTGGAACGAAAAAGGCGGTGTTCTTGGCGAAGAAATCAATGTTGAACTTTATGACGACGGCTCCACCACAGAAGGTGCTGTGAAAGGTGTCAGCTATCTGCTTGACCAGGTCGAGGTTGATGGTCTGATCGGTTCCCAGCTGTCCGGCAACATTCAGGCGACTGGCGATATCGTTGACCAGTATGAAATCCCCGAAGTAGCTACAGGCATGAATCCCGCATGGCTGCAGCAGGGATGGACATATCTGTTCCGTTCTCTTCCCAGTTCCGCAGGCGGTGCAGCTCCCCTTGTAGACGCCATGGAAGAACTGAAGAGCGACAAAGTTGCTTCTCTGGTTTACCAGGATGACGGAAATACATCCGCTTATGCTCAGGTGAAAGCCGAGATCGAATCCCGCGGCACAGTCGAGATCATTGACGAGCAGCAGGCTATGGTTGGCGAGACCGACTGGACTGGTCCTCTTTCCGCTATTGTAGCTGACAACCCCAACGGCGTTATCCTTTTCGCACAGGCTGAGCAGGGCAGCGTTATGGTACGTCAGCTCCGCAGCCTTGGCT
>JAFSZW010000410.1 GCA_017458865.1 Clostridia bacterium | reverse complement strand
CGGCCATTCAGATGGATATCAAGATCAAGGGCATTGACGAGGCCATTCTCCGCCAGGCGCTCACGCAGGCACTTGACGGCCGTCTCTTCATCCTGAGCAAGATGCTTGAAACCATCCCGCAGCCGCGTGAGCAGCTGTCGAAGTATGCACCGAAGATCATCAACTTCATGATCAATCCGGATAAGATCCGTGAGGTTATCGGACCTGGCGGAAAGATGATCAACAAGATCATTGAGGAAACCGGTGTCAAGATTGATCTTGAGGATGACGGCAATGTCTACATTGCAACGCCGGATGAGGAAGCGGCGACCAAGGCGCGCCGAATCATCGAAGGCATTGCCAAGGACATTGAGGTCGGTGAGGTTTACACCGGCAAGGTTGTCCGCATGATGAACTTTGGCGTATTTGTTGAGCTGCTGCCGGGCAAGGACGGCATGGTGCACATCTCCAAGCTTGCCAATCACCGGGTTGAGAAGTGTGAGGATGTCGTCAAGATCGGTGACGAGCTTGAGGTCAAGGTTACTGAGATCGACGCTCAGGGCCGCATCAATCTCGTGCGCAACGATATCACCTATACGCAGGTCCAGGACAATCCGCGCAGAGCGCCTGGTCAGCGGCCGCCGCGTCGTGATTCCCACCGCTAAAAAGCGGAGATCTGCTGAACCATTTGCAGAAAATAGACAGCTGCGGGATTCCCGCAGCTGTTTTGTCATTATTTGAGGGTGAAGATGGAAACATTCAACAATTCTGTACGCTTATGGACGCTTGACAACGGCATACGAATCATCGGCGAGTACATTCCGTATTTCCCGTCAGTTGCGGTAGGCCTGTGGATAGGTGCCGGTTCAGCATACGAAACACCTGAAACCAATGGCCTGTCTCATTTCATTGAGCACATGCTTTTCAAGAGCTCAGAAAACCTGTCCACCAGAGCGATCGCGACAGAGATAGATTATCTTGGCGGCAACGTAAATGCCTACACATCAAAAGAGTGCACCTGCTACTATGCGAAGGTCATCCAGGAGCATCTGCCACGCGCTCTTTCTCTGTTGAGCAGTCTTGTTCTGCATCCGAGGTTTGATCCCGAGGAATTTGAACGGGAGCGGGGCGTGATCCTGGAGGAGATCGCCATGAGCGAGGATACGCCGGATGATACCGTTATTGATCTCCTTGCGGAGGGATGGTTTGGGCAGCATCCCCTGGGACTGCCCATCCTGGGATTTGAGAACCTCATATCGACGGTATCAAGAGACGAAATCCTCCGTTTTCGGTCTGCCTATTATCATCCTCAGAGAATGGTCATCTCCGTCGCCGGCATGTTTGATTTTGAGGACTTTGTGAGGCAGTGCGACACGCTCTTTGGCAGCTGGAAACCCAGTACGGATCAGGAGTTTTCTGTTCCTGAACTGAAAGAGCCAGCCTACAAGGCGATTATCCGGGAAAAGGATATTGAGCAGGTGCATATTGCTCAGGCATGGCAGGGCGTCGGGCAGCGTGATCTCCGTCTCTATCCGCTTTCAGTGGCCTGTAACCTGCTGGGCGGCGGAAATGCGTCACGGCTCTTCCAGCGTATCCGGGAGGAAATGGGCGTCGCGTATTCGGTCTTTGCATATCCGTCTGTATATGCCTCGACTGGCACAGTGGTTGTCTAT
>JAFSZW010000409.1 GCA_017458865.1 Clostridia bacterium | reverse complement strand
TGCATGGACGTGAGCAGGAAAATACCGCTTTATTGAGGAAAATTGAATGAAATACCGTATCAATCAGCGCACAGGAGAGCGGGTCAGCGAGATCGGCATGGGCTCCGCATACCTGTATAAAGCGAATAGGAAAGAGGCTGTTACGGCACTCCGCACAGCCTATGAAAGCGGGATAAACTATTACGATCTTGCTGCCGGTCACGGAAAGGCGTTTCCCCTTTGGGGAGAGGCGCTGGGCGATGTGCGGAAAGACGTGCTCTATCAGATCCATTTCGGCGCGGACTATTCAAATGGAGAATACGGCTGGTCGCTGGATCTGGATACTGTCAAACGATCTGTGGACTGGATGCTCGGACAGCTGAAGACCGATTATATTGACTACGGTTTCATCCACTGTCAGGATGAGGCATCGGACTGGGAAACCTATCGGAAACACGGCATTTATGATTACATCCTGAGTCTGAAAGACGCCGGCACTGTCCGGCATATCGGCCTTTCATCGCACACACCGGCGGTGATCCAACAGATTCTGGACGATGTGCCGGTGGATATGCTGATGTTCTCCGTCAATCCCGCTTATGATTACGGCCATGGCGAGTTTGCCAACGGCGGCGTAGATGAGCGGATGGCGGTTTATCGTCGGTGCGAAAAGGACGGGATCGGCATTTCCGTCATGAAACCTTTCTCTGGTGGACAGATGCTGGATACATCCCAGTCGCCTTTCCGGCAGGCGTTGACACCGTATCAGTGCATCCGCTATGCACTGGATAAACCCGGTGTGCTCACCGTGCTGGCCGGCGCTCAAAGTGTTGCCGAGGTGGAGCACCTGCTTGCGTACTATGATCAGACAGAGGAAATGCTGGATTATAGCGTCATCGGGAATTTCGCCCCGGTTGAAGCCAGCGGGAAGTGCGTATACTGCAATCACTGCCGTCCCTGCCCTGCAGGACTTGATATCGGCCTGATCAACAAATACTATGATCTGGCGTTGGCAGGTGATGGTATGGCAGCGGAGCATTACCGCAAGCTGGACAAAAACGCATCTGGCTGTATTTCCTGCGGCCACTGTGACAGAAGATGCCCATTCCACGTTCATCAGAGTGAGCGGATGAAGGAGATCAATGCATACTTTCAGTCCTGATGGAGTGCAGGGTCAACCTGATCAAGGAGAGAAGAGACATTTGGCATCCAATATCTCCAATTTGGGATGCCTGAACCTGTAAACGGAAACATGTACAGGTACACAGGCCGGAGTGTGCCAGTCATGAGACATATGGCGTTTCATTTGTGGCTTTTCGTGAATGCTCAGTAATGTGCTGACACCGTTTCAGATGCCGCTGACCCACGTGAAATCCCTGAATATTTCTGTTGAAAGATGACGGTGATTCATGTATAATAGGTCCGAATTCGGGAACATGGAATTAAGACTTTACACCAGATGGCTCCGGTTTATCCGCAGAGATGGCCTGTTATAGCCATCCACTGCGAGAGTACGATGTTGATAAAGGGGTAATGGAAATGTTTGATTCGGGAAATGGAACACAGCATTTTAAGGTAATCAGCGATAATACGCAGGATGCGCAGACGATCCTGCTTTGTGTATATCAGGCGCTTTCTGACAAGGGATATGATCCGATTACGCAGATTGTGGGATATCTGATCAGCGGGGATCCTACCTACATTACGAGCTATCAGAATGCCCGTTCACTGATCTGTCGGATCGACCGCGACGAGCTGCTTGAGGAACTGGTTCAGTTCTATATTTCGAAGAATATCTGAGACGGACCCAGATAGGATCCGCAGAGGATTGCTTAATGATGTTGAAAGAGCGTATTGTCGCACTGGATGTTGGCGACAGGCGGATCGGCATTGCTGTCAGTGATCCGCTTGGACTCACTGCGCAGCCGATTGAAACATATACACGTGTGGGGTATGGCCCGGACACCCGTCATATAAAGGCGGTTGCGGACAGCTACAATACTTCCCATATCCTGTGTGGTTTGCCGCGAAATATGGACGGATCTGAAGGATTTCAGGTCGGAAAAGTCCGGGAATTCGCGGCACAGCTTGAGCAGGCAGGACTGACCGTTGAGTATTATGATGAGCGGATGACGACCATACAGGCGGAATCTGCACTGCTTGAGGGTGGTCTGCATCGAGATGAGCGGAAGCGGAAAGTTGATATGGTTGCTGCAGTGATGATTCTGCAGTCATATCTTGACGCAGAGGCCAGCCGGCAGCGTGCCGAGGCCGAAATGGCAGATGCTGATGCAGAGGAACCGGATGATGAAGAGGATTCTGACATCTGGGTCTTTGATGATGAGGACGGAAATCCGGTAACGTTGCGGCTTGTTCATGAGGTGACGATTGAGGGGATCCGCTATCTGCTCTTTAATGATATGGATAATCCGGATCCTGATGCAGATTTTCTGGTTATGGCGGAAAGCGATGTGGATGGAGAACTCCAGTATGAGTCTGTTGAGGATGAGGAGCTTATCCAGCACATTTACGATATTTATCTGAAAAACAGTGATCAGTAATAGGAGTTGACTACAGAATGGCAAATTTCTTTCAGGGTGGTGTTGGCGGTGAAATGTTTGATCTCAAGGAAATTCCTGGGATGACGGGATCGTTGCTGCATCTTGCTACACTGGAAATCGAAGAGAAGACCTACCTGGCACTGGGTAACGTTCATGCTTTTGACAATGGAGCTCAGGTGAGCGTCATGATTGTCAGGGAAAAGACGGACGAAGAGGGGAAAAAGGTCTACGAGGTCGTCCGCAACTACAATGAGCTTTCGGACGTTATTCCGCGCCTGATGCAGGCTGTTGCCCCTGGGGCAGAGA
>JAFSZW010000408.1 GCA_017458865.1 Clostridia bacterium | reverse complement strand
TTCATGTCCAGCTTGAGTTCAAGAACCTTTTGCTCGGCAATGGTCAGTGCCTCTTTTTCCTTTTCGTCATTCTCTTTCTGGATGGCCAGATCTTCCTCCGTCGCCACCCGCAGAATCGGTTTAAGCGGGACGACATACTGCTTTTCAGACACCTCACGAAGTTCGCTCATGCACTCGCCTATCTCGACACCGCGAACCGTCTCTGTCACGATATATGAACCGGTACCGACTTCAAGCCCGTTCGCATCAAAATCATACAGCTTGCTGGCGCGCCGAAAACGTACCTTGACTACCATGGCCATTGGTTGTATTCCTCCGAAATCTTTATAAGAACAGTCTCAAGGACTGATTGAAAGGGCACATTGCTCCGCAGCATTTTCCTGCCCTCAATGATCCTGTCTCTGAGTGCAAGGCCGCCCTGCAGCGGCACATGCGCCGCATATGCCGCGGCATCCTGCGGTAGGCTCAGGCTGTCCTGTTTACCCGCCTGGACCTGAATCACCTCGCGCAGGATCTCCTCAAAGAGGTTCAGGATCGTCTGCCGGTTCTCCTTGTCATCCTTAAACCGGTTAACGACGCCGGGACTGTTCGCCAGCGAATGGGCTGAAAAGAACAGCCTGGAGATCTCGTCTCTCAGCTGGATCGTTTCCTCCCGGACCGCCAGCGCCTGCCCCACGCACCCCTCGGAAATCCGGGCGCGCAGTGCCACCTGACTCTCCTCGACGCCAAGCGCCCGCAGCCGGGCCTCGGTCTGCTCATCCGTCAGCGGATGGAACCGGATCAGGCGGCACCTTGATACCACCGTGGGCAGAAGGGCCGAGAGATGCACAATGGTAAGCAGAAAGACCGTGTTGGGAAACGGCTCCTCAAGCGTCTTGAGCAGCGTATTCTGCGAAGGCACATTCATTTTCTCCGCATCGGGGATCAGGAACACCTTGATGCCGTCCTCGAACGTATGAATATCCGCCTCACGCAGCATCTGCCGCATCTGGTCAACGGAGATTTCCCGCTTGTCTGCAAGCGGCGTGAGGACATGGACATCCGGATGCGTCCCGGCCAGAATGCGCCGGCAGGGGCCGCACTCACCGCAGGGCTTCCGCTCGCCCCGGCACATTGCCGTCATGGCGCACAGGCGCGCAACACTCTTTTTGCCGGTCCCTGCCGGGCCGGCAAAAAGGTATGCATGTGTAAATGTCCCGTTTGTAAACTCTGATTTTAGCCGCCCGATGTGGACAGACTGTCCGGCATAGTTCTCAAAACTATCCATGCTTTCCCCTTTGTGCGGGGCAATAGCTGTCCTGTCCGGCAGCGTTCCCCTGAATCACAGGCAAATCTCCTCAGTATTTGATAAACCGGTCCACATCTAGGACAAACACCGTTGCGCCGCCCACCGTCACGCGGACGGGATACGGTACAAAGCTGTCCCCGACGCCGGATGCGCCGACCGGCGTTGCGGCCGTCGTCGTCACCTGCTCATGGCTGTGGCAGACCTTCTCAATGGTCTTGAGTGCCGCATCCAGGCGTTCATCCTCAAGACCGCTGATCAGCGTCGTGTTGCCGGAGCGCAGGAAACCGCCGGTGGTCGCCAGCTTCGTGACGCCAAACCCCTGCTCCATAAGTGCAGAAACGAGATGACCGGCATCCTCATCCTGAACGATTGCAATGATAAGCTTCATAGGATTGCCTCCCTTTATTTAAATGGACCGTGTAGCGCTTGTCAGCCACTCACGTTCCTTATCTGTCTGCATATACGGCATGATGCGCTGCCTTACCTCTGCATGGTACGCATTGAGCCATGCCCGCTCATCCGCGCTCATGGTCGCGGGATCCACGCCGTCGAGGTCCACAGGGGCCATCGTAATGGTTTCGAACTCCAGGAAGGTCCCGTACTCATTCGTCTCCCGGACCCTGCAGAGCAGCTCATTTTCCGTCCGGATCCCGTATTCGCCCTCGAGGTAAATGCCGGGCTCATCCGTCGTCACCATTCCGGGTTCAATTGCCGCTTCCTCACCGCGGGACGGCGATTCATGCCAGCGGAACGAGTTGGGTCCCTCATGGACATTGAGCCGGAATCCGACGCCGTGTCCTGTTCCGCAGCGGTAGTCTATGCCCAGATCCCAGATGGGACCGCGGGCCAGCACATCCAGACTCTTTCCAGACATACCGGACAGGAATCTTGCGCTCGCAAGCCGGATCACGGCGCGCAGGACAGCGGTGAAGTGCTGCCGCTGACGGTCTGAGATCTGCCCCATGACAAAAGTCCTTGTAATGTCCGTCGTGCCGTCCACATACTGCCCGCCGGAATCAATGAGCAGAAAGCCCTTTGCATCTACAGATGCATTGCTGCTTTCAGATGCCTTGTAATGCATCATGGCTGCATTGGGTCCGTACGCGCAGATGGTATCAAAGCTCGGCATGGTATAGCCAGGCTGCATCTCGCGGAAGGACGCAAGCTTCTCGCTCGCCGAGATCTCGGTCAGCGTGGACAGGTCCGCCACGTTCTTGAGCCAGTACATAAACCGGGTCACCGCAGCGCCGTCCTGCTCGTGGCAGTGCCTGAGTCCCTCAATCTCCCGCGCATTGCGAATGCACTTCATGCCAACCACCGGATCCGCCGCCTCAACCACGCCGGCACCCTCAAGTGCCGCACAGGCGCGGGCCGTCGTGTGATCCGGATCCAGCAGGAAACGGGCATGGGGCATACCTGAAAGCGCTGCAAAAACCGTCCCATATGGCTGCACGGATACCCCGGCTTCCCGGAGCGCCGCACGCACCTCATCCCCGACCTTGCGTTCATCCACAAACCACAGGGCATCGCTTTGCCGCACGATGAGGTAGCTGATCACCACCGGTGTATTGGCCACATCCTCGCCGCGGACATTAAGCGTCCACGCAATCTCATCCAGCATGGAGATGATGTGCGCATCTGCCTGCTTTTCCGTCATTTTCTCGCGGATGCGGTTCAGCTTGCTGAGCACAGATTCACCGGCAATCTCATCCGGCATGACAGAGACCGGGCAGGCACCAAGTGCCGGCCGATCTGCCCACAGGCCATCAAAGAGGTCGTCGCTGTCGGTAAGCTCAGCGCTTTTTGCCGACCAGCGCGCCTGCCACTCCCTTGCCATCTTCTGGCTCAGCAGGGCAAAGTCCGCGCCGATGCGAAGCCCTTCCCGGCATTTCCCTTCAACGTATTCCTCAAGCGTCGGCACACCGGCCGTCCGCATCCGCATAAGCGCGATGCCGGAACCGGCAAGCTGCTGCTCCGCCTGAATGAAATACCGTCCGTCCGTAAACAGGACCGCATCATCGCCGGTGATCACAAGTGTACCAGCAGACCCGGTAAAGCCGCTCAGCCATACCCTTGTCTTGTAATACTCGGCCAGATACTCTGAATGATGCGGATCCGCCGTCGGGACGATCATAATATCTATCGCTTTCTCCTGCATCTTCTTTCGAAACGCAGCGAGCCGCTCTGGTACTGTCATTCGATCTCTCCTTAATTACTCTATCTCTCCATATACATTATAGCGCCAAATCTGCCCTGTGACAAGTGTGGTCTGCATATGAAGGACAGCAGAGGCCCGGCCGCCGGATCAGGCCTACGCCAAAAAGCCGGCCCGCATATGCGGACCGGTTGCTGAATTCATTGCGGTGCCAAAGGCGCAGATTCCGCCACAGGCATATCGGAGATGCGTCAGTCAAACAGTCTGGCGCCGAGCTTCATCGTATCTGAGATCGGGAGATGCTGCGGACAGGCCTGTTCACATTTCCGGCAGCCAATGCATGTGCCAGCGGTTCTGCCCTCGCCTGTCACCGCGAGATACTGCGCTTTTGCACGATCCGCCTGACCATTGGCCTGCTGCATGTTCACCGCCTCAATAATGCCAGGAATACTCAGTTTCTTCGGGCATCCCTCCATGCAGTATTTACAGGCCGTACATGGAATCGCCGTGCTTTTGCCCATTTGCGACTGGGCCTGGCGCAGGGCACGGCGCTCTGCCTCACCCATTTCCCCCACTGTCTGCATGGTCATCAGGTTATCTTCCATCTGCTCAAGGCTGGACATGCCGGACAGGACCGTCATCACACCGTCAAGCGACATGGCAAAGCGAAGCGCCCATGAGGCGCAGGACCACTCCGGATGCACATCGGCAAAAATCCGCTTCACTTCATCCGGTGGATTGGCCAGTTTGCCGCCTTTCACCGGTTCCATGATGACAATGGGCTTCCCGTGCTTCCTGGCCACCTCATAGTTGGCTCTGGCCTGGACATTGGCGCTCTCCCAGTCAGCATAGTTAATCTGCAGCTGCACAAACTCCGTCTCCGGATGTTCCTGAAGGAGCCTGTCAAGCGTTTCCGGTCCGGCATGGAATGAAAGGCCGCAGTGCCGGATCCGGCCGGCAGCTTTCTGCTCCTGGACATATTCCCAAAGACGCATGCGTTCATACTTGCTTACATTTCCGTCCATAATCGCATGGAGCAGATAGTAGTCGAAGTATCCGGCACCTGTCCGCTCAAGACTGGTATCCAACTGGTGCTTTGCCGCCTGTGCCGTCTGGAGCGGAGGCAGCGCGGCGTTCAGCTTGGTCGCCAGAAGATATTTTTCCCTCGGCACCCGGTCCACAAGCGCCCGTTTAATTGCCTGTTCAGAACCGGGATAGATAAATGCTGTATCAAAATAGGTACCGCCCGCCGCCAGATAGCGGTCCACCATCTTGCTCACCTGTTCATGATCTATGAACAGCGCTTTTCTCGGAAGTCTCATCAGGCCAAAGCCCAGTTTGGATATTTTAAGCTGTTCCATGTTCATTGTTCCTCTTGAAGGTTATATGTTGGAGATGCGTACATGGCCTCTCACCAGGGGAGAAAGCTGCCTGAAATACGCAGGGCGCCGCAACGTACGAAAGAGGCCATGTAAGCATATGCTCCGTTTAGATTCACATGCAAATGAAGGACGCAGCAACGCGCGAAAGGCGCCAGATTACGTATGCTCCGTTTAGATTCACACGCATATTGAAGGGTGCGGAGCCCTGCGAAAGAGATCATGACTTGTCTGCCCCGTTGATGTCTGCATTGCATTGGCAGGGCCCTGCAAACCATTCTCTGTCAGTGAAAGCAACGAAAGCCATCCGATGATTGGATGGCTTTATTGAATCAGTAACCGAGCAATGCCGGCAGGAACGCCGTGAGTGCAGGCCATACGCTGATCGCGATCAGAACGATGACATTGCAGATGATATAGGGAGCGGCGCCCTTGAAAATGTCTATGATCGGCATGCGGTTAATCTTGTTGCACGCATTGAGGCACATGCCGACAGGCGGCGTAACAAGGCCAATCGCAAGGCCGGTGATCATCATGGCACCAAACTGCAGCGCGGTGAAACCGTAATGCTGCATGACCGGCAGCATGATCGGCGTCAGCAGCAGAATCGCGGGGCTGACATCAATGAATGTGCCGATGATCAGAATCAGCACGTCAAACATCAGGGCGATGCCGATGCGGGAAACGTTCATGCTGAGGAAGAAGTTTGCCACGATATCCGGGACCTTCTGAATGGTCAGAATCCACGTAAAGATCTGCGTGAAGCCGATGATGATCATGACTGAGGAGGACGAAATGAGCGTCTTCTTGAGGGCATTCCACACATCCGACCAGCGGAGTTCGCGGTAGAGGAAGAATCCGACAAGGAGGCTGTAGAGCACGGCAACACCGGCGCTCTCACTCGCAGTGCAGACACCGCCGGATACGCAGACGATGATAAACAGCGGCATCAGGAGAGCCGGAATGCCGGAAAGGATGGCATGCCAGAAACGCTTTGAGGAGAACGGCTCGCGTGCCGGATGCCAGCCTTTCTTATGGCTGAACCAGAACACGAGAATCAGCTGGGTAAGTCCAATCAGGATGCCCGGCACGGCACCTGCCATGAACAGCGCGCCGATGGATGCGCCGGACACCATGGCATAGACAACCATCGGCGTGGACGGCGGAATGATCATGCCCATTGTTGAGGACGCAACAGTAATGCCGGCAGAGGCGCTCTTGGGATATCCCTTCTCTTCCATTGCCGGAATGAGGATGCTGCCAAGCGCAGAGGTATCCGCAACGGATGAGCCGGAAATGCCGCCGAAAATCATGGAGGCGACAATGTTGACCTCGCCCAGACCGCCATGGAAGGGGCGCAGAATCTCCATACAGAAATCAATGATCCGCTTGGTGATACCGCCCGTGTTCATCAGTTCGCCAGCCAGCATAAACAGCGGCATGGCGATCATCAGCTCGCTGTATACGCCGTTCCAGATGCGCTGCGGCATCATGGACAGGAACATCGGCTGTGCCGCAGAAAGATAGGTAATACAGGATGCGCCAATGGAGAAAGCCAGCGGAACGCCAATGGCTGCAAACACAATCAGGCCGATTAAGAGAAATACAATTGCCATAACGCAGTGCCAACCTCCTTCTTACTTTTTGTCAACAACAGGCACGTCCTGCGGCTCAAAGGCCGACTTTGGCGCACGAATTGTTTCGATTACCTTGATGATAATGCAGATTGCGCAGATGACGCCGCATACAGGCATGATGCCGTACATAAAGGACATGGGAATTTCCATACCCTGACTGATCTGCTTGCCCATCTTCTGCGTATAAATCCATGAGTAGTGAACAAAGATGCAGTCAACGACCATCATGACCACATAATTGAACACCGTAATCCAGCGCTTAAGGCCCGGTTTGAAATGGTCATAGAGCATATTGATGCTGACATGCTCTCCCCTCAGCACATTAAGGCCCAATGCCCAGAAGGTCGTAAACGCAAACAGCGTCACATTGAACTCGGACAGTGATTTCCAGCTGAGTGAAAAGCAATACCGCATGATTACCGTGAAGATCACCAGCACGGCCAGCAGACCCATTGCCGCCGCGCCAATTCCAAAGTAGATCTTCTCGACAATGGAACCGACTTTTTTCATAATCGTCACCCTTCAACAAAAACGTATCGAGGCCGAAGCCCCGACCCGTACAAGATCAACACTTGTCAGTATTACTTCGCAGCTGCTACGATAGCCAGCATCTCATCCAGTTCTTCCTGAGTGCAGATACCCTCATCGACGACCTGCTGATAAACAACCTGGCAGGCATCCTGGAAAGCCTTGAGCTCTTCATCGGTCGGCACATAAACCTCAGCGCCGCTGTCGATGATGACCTGCTTTGCAGCTTCGCTGTTCTCGTCGATCAGCTGGTCATTGTATTCGCCCATCTCGGTTGCACACTCGCTGATGATGGTCTTGAACTCGTCCGGAAGAGAATTCCACCACTCGGCGTTTACATAGAACGGGTCCGGATGGAACTGATAGTTAACCTGAGTAAAGTACTTCTGAACCTCATAGAACTTCATGCCCATGACGTTCACCCACGGATTCTCCTGGCCGTCAGCGATGCCGGTCTTGAGGCCCATGTACAGGTCAGCATAAGGAACAGTGGTCGTGGTGGCGCCCAGTGCGATGAAGGTCATGTCGATGGTCTTCATGCCGTTGGTGCGCATCTTGAGGCCAACCAGATCCTCAGGCTTGGTGATCGGGTGCTTGTTGTTGGAGAACTGACGATATCCGCCAGCGTCGCACAGGTTGATGATGACGGTGCCGGTGCTCTCCTCAGCCTCAGCGCAGACCTTCTTGGCCAGGTCGGACTGGAGCAGTGCAGTCACTTCCGCACGGGTGTTCGTGAGGAACGGCAGGGTGAACATCAGAAGGCGGGGGCTGAAGTCAAACTGACCGCCGCGCATGCCCTGAGTAACACCCTCAACGACCTGCTCGAGCATTTCCTTTTCAGTTCCGAGCTGGCCATTGCCAAACACGGTAACAGTCACATGACCATGGGTCTTCTCCGCCACATCAGCAGCGAACTTTTCCATAGAGACATAGCGCGGGTTTCCTTCCGGCTGTGCATGGCCAACCAGCATATCAAAGTTGCCCAGAGAAGCATACGGATCCTCTGCCAGT
>JAFSZW010000407.1 GCA_017458865.1 Clostridia bacterium | reverse complement strand
TCGATAAGCCCATTTTTTCGCAGTATTTCAACTGGCTGATAAAAATGTTCCATGGCGATTTTGGCGTCTCCTATTTCCAGCATAAGCCCGTTCTGAGCATGCTGCTCAATTCCTTTGGATACACGGCACGGCTGGCCCTGTTTGCGTATATTCTGGCCCTGCTTTTCGGCCTGACATTCGGCATTCTGGCGGCTGTGTTTCACAATAAATTCATTGACCGTCTCCTCATGACCCTTTCCATTGCGGGCGTCTCTGCACCGAACTTCTGGGTGGCCATTATCCTGCAGATTTATTTCGGCCTGACGCTCAAGTGGTTCCCGATTTCCGGGGCAAAGGACTGGAATTACTATGTTCTGCCGGCGATTGCGCTGGGCACCCGTTATGCGGCATCCATTTCCCGCATTACGAGAACCAGCATGCTTGAGGTTACCAAGCAGGATTACATGCGGACAGCCTCCGCTAAAGGCGTGCACGGCTGGATGCTTGTGATGAAGCACGCATTCCGCAATGCGCTCATTCCGGTTGTGACCGTCGCCGGCACGGATCTTGGCAATATTCTGACCGGATCCATGCTGATTGAAACAGTCTTTACCATTGACGGCATCGGTAAGCTCATGGTGGATGCCATCAACCAGCGCGACCTGCCGCTGGTCCAGGGCGGCGTTATGTATATCGCCACCATATGCGTTGTGATTTATCTCCTGGTGGATATTCTCTATGCGGTGATAGATCCCAGAATCCGGCTTGGAGGAGGTGCTGAAGGGTGAAAAAGAAACCGAAAAAAGACAACCGGTACCGCTCCTATTATCAGCTCAGCTGGGATATTCTGCGCAGGAACCGCCTGGCGATGTTCTGCCTCTTTGTGATTCTGGTGCTTGTCGTTATCGCCATATTTGCGCCTTACCTGACGCCGTATGAGCCCAATGTGAACAAGGCAAGGGACCGCTTCCAGAGCCCCAACGCCGCGCATCCGCTCGGAACGGATCAGTTCGGCCGGGATATCATGACGCGCATTTTCTACGGCTGCCGGATCTCCCTTTCAGTTGGCATCATATCGCAGCTGATTGCCTGTTTCCTGGGCTACTTTATCGGCGTATGTGCCGGCTATTTCGGCGGAAAGACGGACAGTGTCCTTTCCTTTGTCATCCAGGTCTTCTCGTCCTTCCCATTCCTGCTGTTTGCCATTGCGGTGATGTTTATCCTGGGACCTGGACTGGTGAACCTTTACATTGCGCTCGGTCTGCTTGGCTGGACGTCTACCGCCCGCCTGATCCGCGGTGAGGTCATGCGGCTCAAGAACAGTGAGTACATCCAGGCCTGCATTGTGGGCGGCGGATCCCCGCTCCGGGTTATTCTCAAGCATTTGCTGCCCAACTGTGTGCCGATCCTCATCATTACGGTTACACTGGGCATTCCCAATGCCATTCTTTCCGAGGCATCCCTGAGCTTCCTCGGCCTTGGCGTTTCGCCCCCGACCGCTTCCTGGGGTTCCATGATTTCAGAGGCCCAGCCGTTCATCCGGGGCTACACCTATTACAGCCTGTTCCCGGGTCTGGCAATCATCATCACGGTGCTGTCGTTCAACCTGCTTGGCGACGGCCTGCGGGATGCACTGGATCCCAAGCTGCGGAGCTAAGAGGAGGTCATCATGGAAAACAATATTCTCGAAGTCCGTGATCTGTGCATGAGCTTCTTCAACAGCCATGGAGAACTGCCTGCGGTCAACCATGTTTCATTTGAGGTAGAGAAGGGCAAAACACTGGGCATCGTCGGCGAGTCCGGCTGCGGCAAGTCCATGACGAGCCTGTGTGTGATGGGCCTGTTCCCTCAGCCACCGGGGAAGATCATAAACGGCTCCATTCTGTTTGAGGGACGCGACCTGACGAAACTGCCGCCGCGGGAGATGCACCAGATTCGCGGCAAGGGCATTGCCATGATCTTCCAGGAGCCCATGACCAGCCTCAATCCGGTGCTGACCATTGGTGACCAGATCATGGAAACCATTCTGCTGCATGAGAAGGTCACCAAAGCTGAGGCCAGGAAACGGGCACTTGAGATGATCAATCTGGTGGGCATTCCCATGCCGGAGAAGATCTTCGCTTCCTGTCCGCACCAGCTTTCAGGCGGCATGCGCCAGCGTGCGATGATTGCCATGGCACTTTCCTGCAAGCCGGAGCTGCTCATCTGTGATGAGCCGACGACTGCGCTTGATGTGACGGTTCAGAGCCAGATCCTTTCCCTGATCAACCGCCTCAAGAATCAGCTTGGCACCTCTGTCATGCTCATTACGCATGATATGGGCGTCATCAATGAGATGGCGGACCGGGTCATTGTCATGTATGCCGGCCAGATTGTGGAACAGGCGGAAACAGCGGAACTGTTCGCGCATCCGACGCATCCCTACACTGTCGGCCTGATTCGCGCCATCCCTCTCCTTGATACGGAGGTAGAGGAGCTGAACGTTATTCCCGGCTCGGTGCCCATGCTCTATGAGCTGCCCGAGGGCTGCCTGTTTGCGCCGCGCTGCCCGTATGCAACGGAGAAGTGCCTGCACCAGCGGCCTGATATAGCCGAGGTATCCCCGGGACACAGCGTCCGCTGTTTCCGGTATATGTCCGGATGGGAGGGGGAGTAATATGGCAGAGCCTCTGCTTCGCGTAAGCGATCTCAAGAAGTACTACAGCATGAAGACGGGCAAGCTTTTCGGCGGCAAAACCATCGTCAAGGCGGTGGACGGCGTCAGCTTTGATCTGCAGGCCGGTCAGACGCTGGGCATTGTCGGCGAGTCCGGTTGCGGGAAATCCACCCTGGGCAAGACGATTATCCGCCTCATAGAGCCGACATCCGGCAAAATCATGCTCGATGGCGATGACTATACGACACTTTCCGGCGGCGATCTCAAAAAGGCAAGGCGGAAAATGAAGCTTATCTTCCAGGATCCCTTTGCCTCCCTGAATCCGAGGATGACCGTCAAGGACATTATCGGGGAAAACATAGACATCGACCACACATATGCCACCAAAGCGGAGCGGGATGACCGCATTCGCGAGGTCATGGAAATGTCCGGCCTTAACCTTGACTTCATGGACCGGTATCCGCATGAATTCTCAGGCGGCCAGCGTCAGCGCATCGGCATCGCCCGGGCGATTGTCCTGCCGCCAAAGCTCATCATCTGTGATGAACCGGTTTCCGCACTGGATGTTTCCATTCAGGCGAAGATTATCAACCTGCTCAAATCCCTGCAGAAGGAGATGAAGCTCAGCTATATCTTCATTTCCCACGACCTTTCTGTCGTCAAGCATATCTCGGACCGCGTTGCGGTTATGTACCTGGGGCACATCATGGAGATTGCGGACAAAGCCAGCCTCTACCGGGATCCTCAGAATCCCTATACGCAGGCGCTGATTTCCGCTATCCCGAAGATGCCGGGCGAGGCGACAGGTGAGAAGATTGAGCTGGTTGGTGACATTCCCAGTCCGGCCAATCCGCCGAGGGGGTGCTGCTTCCACACCCGCTGTGTTCATGCAATGCCTGTATGCAGTCAGATTCAGCCTGAACTGAAACAGGTAGACAGGGATCACTGGTGCGCCTGCCACCTCTGCCAGGGATGTTCAAAAGCATAAAGATAAAGCCTCCGAGCGGGACAGATCCAGTCAGGATCGGGCCCGTTCGGAGGCTTCGCGTTATGAATTGTCACGCCTTCTGAGCGGATTCATCAGGTGAAAAGCGTGCTTTCATCCGGTTCCACAGGACAATAAACAGGGCAACAAGCACCACAAAGGTGATTGTCCATGAGACGGGGTAGGAGAGCAACAGGACAAACATCGTGCGCCTGGCTCTGAAAACAGTGGCAATCCAGAGAAGGCGGAAAACGCAGGCACCCATAATACTGACGATCATGGGCAGGGTGGAATATCCAATGCCCCTCAGCACGCCCGTCATGACATCCATGATTCCGCAGATGGCATAAGGGAGAACGACGACATACAGGCGCTCAATGCCGACCTCAATGACATTTGGGTCAGATGAGAAGAGGGAGAGAAGCGGCCGACCGAAAAAGGTTGCCAGAGGGCCAAGAATGATACCGAATACGGCAGCCCAGAATAGACACACCTTGAGCGATTCGATAACGCGAGCTGGCTTTCTGGCGCCCAGATTCTGGCCGGCAAAGCTGGTGACGGACTGCTGGAAGGTGTTCATGGCCTGGTAGACAAAGTTTCCGACATTGGATGCTGCCGCATTTCCCGCAACGACGATAGAGCCAAAGCTGTTGACGGAGGACTGGATGACCACGTTTGAAATGGAGAACATCATGCTCTGGATGCCTGCCGGCAGTCCGATGGTGATGATTCTGACTAGAAGGCGTCTGTGAATTTTGAGCTTC
>JAFSZW010000406.1 GCA_017458865.1 Clostridia bacterium | reverse complement strand
TGATGCACGAGCAGCCGCACGTCCTGTGTGGCAACGGTGTGCCAGAGGGTAGCCATGGTGGTTACGTTGTAAAGAAGGTGGCATTCCGGCTTTTCGGGTGTGCCGAAATAGGGGACAACTCTGCTCGGTTCCATAACGACCTCGCCGAGCAGCAGGGTGCCGGGACAGACGATCTCGCAGACCATGCGCATCATGCGTACCAGCGTGTGCACCTCTTTCAGGTTCCGGCAGGATGTGCCAAGCGCCTTCCAGATATAGGGAACAGCATCAAGACGGATGATATCAATGCCATGGTTGCACAGATTGAGCATGTTGTCCGTCATGTCATTAAAGACTGTCGGATTGGCGTAGTTCAGGTCCCACTGATACGGATAGAAGGTGGTCATGACAACCTTGCCCAATTCGCCGCACCAGGAGAAATTGCCGGGTGCCGTGGTCGGGAACACCTGAGGAACGGTCTGTTCGAACTGGTTCGGAATGTTCCAGTCATCATAGAAGAAATAGCGGTCCTGGTATTCCTTTTCACCTGCCCGCGCCCTGCGCGCCCATTCGTGATCCTCACTGGTGTGGTTCATGACAAAGTCAAGGCACACGGCAATGCCTCTTGCATGGCATTCATCTGCCAGAGCAGCCAGGTCTTCCATGGTGCCAAGCTGGGGCTGAACACGCCTGAAATCGCTGACAGCATATCCGCCGTCGCTGCGCCCCTCCGGGCTTTCAAGCAGCGGCATGAGATGCAGATAGTTAACACCGCAGGATTCAATGTAATCCAGCTTTTCGCGGACGCCGTTCAGCGTTCCGGCAAATGCGTTTACATACATCAGCATACCGACAAGGTGATGTCCTTTGTACCAGTCCGGGCAGGCTTCTCTGGCACGGTCCATCTGCTTGAGGGATTCGGGCCGCTGCTGCCAGGCCTTGTACAGCATGCTGACAAAGTAATCGTATGCCTGAAGGTCGTTGTGGTACAGTTCACAGTACAGCCACTTCAGTTCATCCTCATGGTGACTGAAACGGGAAGCAAATTCGCTCTCCCAATTGGTAATCATTGGGGCAGTTCACGCTCCTTTCATATCATCCGGGTATTATTTGAAACGTTTCAAATTACCCGGACAGAACAAATCGATCAGGCTCCGCCTGTCGTTGCTGAGGTTGGTTGCCCAAATCCCGTATTTAGAGCGGTTCTGCCCCAAAACGGCCTTCGGGCTCCTGACATCGCTGCATTTCGGATAAACACCATTTCCGGCAGGCACTGCTCAACCGTCTGACACAGAATCAGGTCAAGCTTGTGCGCTGCTGATTGCTATTTCTGAAACCAGATGATGCGCATCAGATTCGATGTCATGGATAGGACTTATGAGACAACGGAATGGGGAAATAACGTACACGAACTCTATTATTTGGGATTATATCATGCGGATGGATAATCAGCAACAGAACAAAAAGTATATTCTGAAAAAAACATATAATCCTCACTTCTGCCAGATAACGATAACCATTATTGAGCAAAATGCTGTTCTTCGTTAACGCTTTGGACAACGCGGTAAAGGCAGATTTACAGGTGATGAGAGGCATCAGATAAGGTGCAGTCTGCTGAATGCATCGGCAAGTCCATCCTGATAAACGGGCGGACAAACGAGGTCGGCCTCATCTTTCAGTGCAGGACTGCCGTTTTCCATGCAGATGGATGTACCGACCGTCCGGATCATCTCAAGATCTGTCAAGCTGTCGCCAAACCCGATCGTATCCGCCAGGTCAAACCCCAGATGTGCGGCGATCATCCGGATCCCGCGGCCTTTGTCAAACCGCCGGTTGATGATCTCACCCTCCAGCCAGCGGTCGCCGTTTGTGTCCTGGATGACAAATCGGAATGCGTCACCGAGCGCTGTTTTCAGCGGCTCTATCTGTTCCATCCTCTGGCACGTGAACAGCACCTTGTACAGGGGCTGACCTGCATATTCACGGATGGGCCGGATACCAAGCTCAGCGACGACTTTGCGGCGCCAGAGAATTTGCTCATTGTAGCCATCTGTCCTGGGATCAAGAAAAGGGGCGAGGTCATCATCACAGTAGGTGGTGTCTTTTGACTCGATATTGCGGTACACATGATGCTGCCGGAGCAGGTTGATGCTTAGATCGCGCTGCAGATCCGTCATAGGGCAGTCAAAGAGAACCTGACTGCCGGCAAAAACATATCCACCGGCAGAGGTGACGGCGCCCTCAAAGCCAAGGGGCATGATAGAGGTGATCAGCCCCAAATTGCGCCCGGTACAGAGAAACAGACGATGTCCGTTTTCCTTTGCCTTGCGGACGGCATCTATGGCGCTCTGCGGCGGTATGTTGGATCCTGGCGGTGTCAGTGTACCGTCAATGTCAAGGAAGATGAGCTTTGTCTTCAAAATGAAGCCTCCTCTATGGAAATAAAGATGAGAGAGATCTGAACGCAGAAAGAGCAAACAATCTGTTTGGAAAGCTGATTGTTTTTCCTGTTGAAATCCCACAGGCAGTACGGTACAATGATCAAAGCGAAAAGGAAAGGGAGAAACAATCTGTTAAACCGGCCTTTTCGCATATGGAATTCCATCTGCCATTTGACATGGCAGCATGTACCCTGAGGTGACAGAATGAGATACGATTTTGATCCTCTTGCGCTTTGGTATCCCTCAAAGCGAATCCCGGTGTACGCACGCAATGGCATGGTAAACTGTTCAAGCCCTATGGCTGCGGCAGCCGGGCTGGAGGCCCTTCGGAAGGGCGGAAATGCGGTGGATGCCGTAGTTGCTGCAGCAGCTGCGCTGACCGTTGTTGAACCGACATCAAATGGCGTGGGCTCAGATGCCTTTGCTATAGTCTGGTCTGAGAAAGAGAAACGCCTTTTTGGTCTGAACAGCAGTGGCCCGGCGCCGATGCTCGCCTCTGCAGATCGCATTGCGTCTGATTATGGCGATACAAATGGACGTATGCCAAAGTTTGGCTGGGCGCCGGTAACTGTTCCCGGTGCACCGAAAGCCTGGGCGGAACTTTCAGGCCGCTTTGGGCAGCTGTCACTGGCTGAGACCGTGGCACCGGCAGTCAGTTATGCAAGGGATGGGTATCCCTGTGCGGCGCTGCTTGCACGCGAATGGGAACTGGCATACAGGAATGCCAGAGCACATTATAACGGTACCTGCTTTGATGCCTGGTTTAAGACATTTGCGCCATCTGGCGCTCCGAAAGCGGGCGATATCATCTGTCTGCCGGATCTTGCAGATACATTGGAGGCGATCGGCGAGAGCAAAGCGGATGCATTTTACACGGGCGAATACGCAAGGCGGATAGATGAGGCGAGCCGCAGCTCCGGCGGATACATCCGCTATGAGGATCTGGCCAGCTATCAGGCAGAATGGGTGGATCCGCTCCGACTCAATTACCGGGGATATGAGGTCTGCGAAATCCCGCCGAACGGCCAGGGGATTACCGCGCTCATTGCGCTCAACATCC
>JAFSZW010000405.1 GCA_017458865.1 Clostridia bacterium | reverse complement strand
TGCGGTCTGCCGTGGACAGATCCATGCCGTCGCCGATGCACTTGCCGTCATTGACGATGTTGTAGTGGGTCAGCATGACGCCTTTCGGGAAACCGGTGGTGCCGGAGGTGTACTGCATGTTGCACACGTCATTGACATCGACGGCGGCTGCCATGCGCCAGACCACCTCAATGGGCGTGCGGTCCGCATAGGCCATGGCATCCTCCCAGGTCAGGCAGCCGGGCTGCCTGAACCCGACGGTGATCACGTTCCTGAGGAACGGCAGGCGCCTGGCGTGCAGCGGCTCGCCGGGTTTCAGATCCTTCAGCTCCGGGCACAGCTCGTTGATGATCTCGCGGTAGTTGGAATCGCGGTACCCGTCGATCATGACCAGAGTATGTGTATCCGACTGACGCAGCAGATATTCGGCCTCATGGATCTTGTAGGCGGTGTTCATGGTGACAAGCACCGCGCCGATCTTTGTGGTCGCCCAGAATGTGATGAACCACTGCTTTACATTGGTCGCCCAGATGGTGACCTTGGAGCCGGCCTTGACGCCGAGGGAGATCAGGACGCGAGCAAACTCATCCACATCGTCCCGGAATTCGGAATAGGTGCGGGTATAGTCGAGCGTCGTGTACTTGATGGCAAGCTGGTCGGGAAACTCCGCACAGACATCATCAAGCACCTGGGAGAAGGTCTTTTCAATGAGTGTCTCCTTCTTCCAGAGGTAATAGCCGGTGCCGCGGTTGTTGGGGAACAGGTGCCTGCGATTCAGGCGGGTGCTGGCAAAGGTGGAAAGGTAGTTGGCAAAGTGGGTCAGGATGATCTCCGGGTCATCCAGATCCCGCATCCACCTGGGATCCCATTCAAGGGAGATAAAGCCGTCATAGTTGACCGAACGCAGCGCATTCATGAGCTCCTTGAGCGGGAGTTCGCCCTCGCCGATCAGCTCGGGCACGGCCCGGTGCTCTGTGCGGCGGAAATCATGCAGATGCACATGCCGCACATAGGCGCCCAGATTGGTGATGGAGGTTTCGCCGTCCTCGCAGCCGGTCACGCAGGTCTCGTGCATGTTCCAGGAGGCGGCGAGGCGCTCATCATCTGAAAAGTAATTGAGGAGATCGCGCAGGCGCGCCGTATCCGCGTAAGCGCCCTCGGTATCCACCAGCAGCGTGAGGCCGCGCGGCAGTTCACCAAGCAGCTGTCCCAGCCGCTCGGCGCAGGCAGCCTGCTGGTCGCTGACAGTGTGGATGACAATGTAGGGGATGCCCAGATTCACGCACACCTCGGCACTGGCCGTGAGCTCCTGCGGAAAATCGGGTGCGGTGAAATCTCTGGCAGTATCGATGCAGGGGATGGTCAGCTTCTGCTCAGCCAGGCCGCGGCGGATGACCGCTGCGAGCTCGGGATTGGCCAGACCGGTCTTTCCCTGGAAGATGGGGCTGTTCACATCATGCAGCTCAATGCCCTGCATGTCCGTTGTGGCAGCCAGCTCGCGAAGGGTATCCCAGGAAAGGTTTTTCCAGTCCTGAATGGAGAAAGAGAGCTTCATGGCTTACACCTCCTCATAGATGATCTTGTTCAGCGCGCTGATATAGGCGCGGATCGCGGCACCAATGATGTCGGTGGAGATACCGTTGCCGGCATAAACCCGTCCGTCCGCACGCAGCTTTACAAGTGCGCTGCCCATGGCCTCGCGTCCTTCGGTGACCGCCTGGATCTGGAAGTCATCCAGTTCATAGTGATGGCCGATAATCTGCTCAATGGCAAGGAAGGCCGCGTCAATTGGGCCGTCGCCAACCGACACGCCGCGCAGCTGCTGTCCATTGCGGTCAAGGGTGATGTTTGCAGTCGCGGTAATGACATTGCCGCTGTTGATGACGTAACTTTCGATGCGGTAGGTGGAGGGCACCTGCATGGCAGTCGATGCGACGATGGCATCGAGCTCGAGAGAGGTGACAAAGCCCTTCTTGACCGCGACGCGGCGGAATGCCTCATACACGCGGGCATTGTCCTCATCACTCAGGTCATAGCCCAGCTGGCTGACTACCTTTGCGACAGCTGCAGCATCATCGCTGGCAGTGAGGGAAATGCCCGAGTTGTCCTCCTGTCCCATGCTCCGCGGCAGGGTGCTGCTCTCGGTACTGTGACTGCTCATGAGCCACTGCAGCTGTCCCAGCGTGCGCCGCAGTTCGGTCACCCTGAGGCCGATCGCGATATTCAGATCTTCCCCGCGGAGCCGCACAAAGTCCGCAATCTGATCCAGCGAGACCGCATTTCCCGGGAACGCGGAGCAGATGAGTCCGTCAATGCCCTTTGCGATTGCCGCGACGGCACTGGCGCAGGTCATGTGCATGGCGTTGTTGATCTGAACGGCCCAGTGAACGCTCTCAGAAACCGCCGCATCCTTCATGACTGAGGCGGCAAAGGCAGCGAACTCATCCGGCAGCATGACGCCGGCGGTATCGCAGAGGATGACTCTGCCCGCACCGGCCTCAACGGCGCTGCGGATCGCATCGGCGAGAAAGCCGCGCTCGGCGCGTGTGGCGTCCGTTGCCGTAAAGCCGACATCCTCACAGTAATTGCGGCATGCCCTGACCTGCGCGCTGATCGCCTCAAGGAGCGCTGGCGCCTTCTTGTGCGCAGCGTACTCCATCTGGACCGGGGAACAGGGGACCTCAACATTCAGACTGGGATGGCGTGATGTGTGAATGCTGTCCCAGATCATCTCAATCCGTGTGTCGTTAATCGGCACGACCGCGCACAGCGGCGTGGTGAGCGCAGCAGCCACGCTCTTGTTGAAGAGCTGGTCCGCCTTGCTGTCCCCGACGGGCGGCAATTCAATCCTGTCCACTTTCAGCCTGTCCAGGCTCCGCGCCATCTCAAGCTTTTCCTTGAAGGAGAGAACGGTTTCTCTCGACTCTACAGCGTCGCGAAGCGTACGATCGATCAGTTGAATAGTTTTCATGTGCAGTTTCTCCCATCTTAAAAATATTGGTACGGGGGTAGGCAGGGAAGCCTGCGATGGATCTGCAAAAACTACGGCAAAAAAAAACCAGAATTCATACGAATTCTGGGACGATTTCTAACCGCGGTACCACCCGGATTGCCGATAAACGGCCTCTTTAGCGCTCCATCAAGCGCGTTGCCTAGGTAACGGGGCGTCCGGACTTCCTTACCGCTCAGCATTCAGGAAGTCAGCTCAGGCAGGAGACTGGTCATACACCACCGCCGACTCACACCAACCGTCGGCTCTCTGCAGGAAAAAGTGGATGCCCATAGTGCCTTCATAGCATTTCTTATCGCGCTTCGGCTTTTGCCGAAACGCGCACATTCTATATCAGAACCACCCGTTTGTCAATACTGCATCAAAAAATAAATTTTGTGCCATGCCATAGCTGGAACTTGCCTTATCTGGTCCAATCACAGCCGTGCGTCATCACGGTTTTATGGCAGGAATCGCGGCACTTCCGGCTTTCCTGCTCAGATGAGCCCGGCCCCAGGGGAACACATGATTCGCATTCCTGCATTCCTGCATTCCTGCATTCCTGCATTCCTCCTATGGAAGCTCTGCGGGCAACCCGCCTCATCCTGACAATTTATCACCCCCTTTCTTAACGCTTTCCTGACGAAACCGGCAGCCCGATTTATATGCTTTGAGGCGGTAGATTGGAGAAACTATAATATAGACAATCGAAGGCCGATACGGTATAATGACGCGGAAAAGCAGTTTACCTGGAAACCGGGCGGTTTGAGACGTTTTGAGACGCGTTTCGAGGCCGAAATTTTGGGCACTCTGGCAGATGCGAAGCAGCAACCATGGAACCGGATTCAGGCCGAAAATAAGCCATTCCATGCGGAATTAAGAGCATAGCAGACGCGACATTCTGTTTTCCCGGATTGCCAGGAGGAGACATTGCTGAACCGCCCTGCCAGGCTTCCAGGCAGATTTATGGCAGATAAACTCACGGAAAAGCAGTTTACATGGAGACCGGGCGGACTGAGGCGCCTTGAGACGCGTTTCAAGGCCGAAATTAAAGGCACGTTGGCAGCTGCGGAAGAGCAATTGCGGAACCGGATTTTGGCCTAAAATAAGCCGTTCCATGCGGAATTAAGAGCATAGTAGACGCGACATTCTGTTTTCCAGGATTGGCGGGATGCAGGCGCCGCTGAGATGCCCTGCCGGGCTTCCAGACAGATTTATGGCCGATAAACTCACGGAAAAGCAGTTTACCTGGAAACCGGGCAGCCTGAGACGCTTGAGACGCGTTTCAAGGCCGAAATTAAGGGCGCTCTGGCAGCTGCGGAAGAGCAACTGCGGAACCGGATTCAGGCCGAAAATAAGCCGTTTCTTACGGAATTAAGGGCATAACAGACGAGACATCCTGTTTTCCCGGATTGGCGGGACGCAGGCGTTGCTGAACCGCCCTGCCGGGCAGGTCCGGAACATCCAGGCAGATATGGATGCAGCTGAGGCGAATTGCCGGGTAAATGGGCAGTTTCAGAATGTTCAGGCAGACACGGATACTGCTCGGGCGCATTGCCTGAAAGCCGGGCAGATATGGATGCAGCTGAGGCGAATTGCCGGGCAACCGGACAGATGAAGAATGTCGAACACATCAGATGATGGGGGAGTACGCCATGGGAATGCAAAACCACGGGGAAAGAATGGCTGCCGGCATTGCAATGCTGCTGTGCCTCATCATGCTGACCGGACTGTCCGGCATTATAAAAGCTGCTGCGGACGGGGAAAGCATGACGGTCCGGGTCGGCTATTATGAGAATGAGGTCTTTCAGGAGGGCGCGCGGGAAGGTGCGGTTAAAACCGGCTATGCATATGAGTACTACCAGAAACTGGCCGAGTATACGGACTGGTAGTATGATTACGTGTATGGCGGGTTTGGAGATCTGTACCAGATGCTCCTTGACGGGGAGATAGATCTGCTGGCGGGACTTGCCTACAGAGCGGACCGCGAGGCAGTTATTGGCTATCCGGATGCCCCCATGGGCAATGAGACATACAACCTGGTCGGGCATGATACGGATGAGGACATTACGGCCGTGCCGTCAACGCTTTCCGGCAAACGGATCGGCGTGCTTGAAAGTGCCATGGTCCAGGTGCTCGAAAACTTTCTTAAGGCGCATGATGTCACAGCAGAGGTGGTGCTGTTCCGGGACTATGATCCGCTGTTTGCTGCATTTGACAGTCATGAAATTGACGTGCTGGCGGTAGAGGGGGACGGGGCATACGGACGGAACCATGCTGAGCTGCTCTCCTCCTTTGGCACATCGGATTACTTCCTGTGCACGGCAAAAAGCCGCCCGGATATCCTTGAGGAACTGAATGCGGCTCAGGCAGAGCTTTCTGCGAATGAACCAAACTATATCAACACACTGCGCAGCAAATACTATACGGTCAGCATTTCGAGCCGGGTGTTTTCAAAGGATGAAAAGCAGTGGATCTCAGAGCACTCGGAGCTGCACATCGGGTACCTGAACCATTACCTGCCGTACAGTGATACGGACAATGCGGGCAATGTGACGGGCCTTATCCGGGATTTTGTCCCGAGAATGCTTGAGGCGCTGGGCCTTGGACGGATTGCCGTCACCTATACCGGCTATGACAGCTATGATGACATGATCGCGGCGCTCGGGGATGGCGTCATCAATACGGCGTTCCCGGTGGGCGGCGGGCTGTATTACTCAGAGGAGCACGGCATTTTCCAGTCATCGCCGGTCGTATCTGCCGCCACCGAGCTGGTGCACCGCGGAGAGTATTCGGAGGAAACGACGGCGCATTTCGCGGTGAACGAAAACAACCGGATGCAGTACTACTTTGTAACGACGTATTATCCGGATGCCAGAATTACCTACTATTCCTCGATAGATGAGTGCCTGAAAGCGGTCAGCGAGGGCCTGGTGGGCTGCACGACGCTGAACGGACTGAGGGCCAATGATATCCTGAGAAACAACCGCTACAGCACGCTGTCGCTTCTGCAGACATCCCATGATGATGACCGGAGCTTTGGCGTTCAGATCGGCAATGCCGGGCTGCTGAGGCTCATCAACCGGGGCATCAATGTGCTGGGTTCGGATTTTGCCCAGAATCTCGCGTTCCGGTATACGGACCGGCTCTATTCCTATTCCATCAGCGACATGATCGAGGACAATGCACTGCTTTTCGGCAGTATTATCCTTGGCGTTGCAGCGGTGATTATTATCCTCCTGGTTCACGACAGGCGGCGGTCACGGCGCGAAATCAAGGCCAAGGAACAGGCCAGGATGGAGCTTGAGAAAACCAGTGCGGAGCTGGCTGAGATTCAGATGTCGAAGCAGCGCGAACTGGAGGAGCGCCTGGCGCTGCAGGATGAGCTGCTTGAGCAGCAGTCAAGACGAGAGCAGCAGGACAAAATGATCACCGCGCTGGCGACGGATTACCGCTGCGTGTATCACGTTGACCTGGATCATAACGATGCCGTCTGCTACCGCTCAGACCCCATGGACCCCGAGCAGATGGGCGAGGGTGTCCACTTCCCGTACAAAGAGCGCTTTGCCTGGTATGCCAGTCATACCGTGACCGAGGGTTACCGGGAGGGATTCCTCAATTTTATTGACCCGGATCACGTAAGGGAAGCCCTTGCCAGCAATCCCATCATCGCCTACCGGTATCTCGCCCGGCGGGACGGGAAAGAGTATTACGAGATGATCCGCATGGCGGGCGTCCGTCACGCCGAGGACCGGGATGACCACATCGTGCATGCCGTTGGACTTGGCCTGACCGTCATTGATGCCGAAATGCGGGATGCCATGGCGAAAAACCAGGCGCTGGTGGAGGCGCTTGCGGCGGCGGAGGGCGCAAACAAGGCAAAGACGGCGTTTTTGTCCAGCATGAGCCATGAGATCCGCACGCCCATGAATGCCATTATCGGCCTTGACAGTCTGGCGCTCCATAACGAGGACAATCCCCCGGAGACGCGGGAGTATCTTGAGAAAATCGGGGAGAGTGCCCGCCATCTGCTGGGCCTGATCAACGATATTCTCGACATGAGCCGGATCGAGTCCGGCCGCCTTGTCATCCGTAAGGAAGAGTTCTCCCTGAGCAGCATGCTCGAGCAGATCAACACCATGGTCATCTCCCAGTGCGATGAGAAGGGGCTCAGGTATGAGTGCCGGGTGATTGGCGGCGTCAGCGATTACTATATCGGCGATGACATGAAGCTCAAGCAGGTGCTGATCAACATCCTGAGCAATGCCGTCAAGTTCACGAATGCACCGGGCAATGTGACCCTCACCGTGGAGCGCACCGCCGTATTCGGGGATCATTCCACGATGAAGTTCAGCGTAAAGGATACCGGCATCGGCATGGATCCGGAATTCCTGCCGAAGATCTTCGACGCGTTTACCCAGGAGGACAGCAGCCGCAACAACAAGTACGGCAGCACCGGCCTTGGAATGGCCATTACGAAAAACATTGTGGAGCTGATGAACGGGACCATCACCGTGCAGTCCGAAAAGGGCGTGGGCACGGAGTTTTCGGTAGTCATCACCCTCACCAATACGGACCACAGCGGCCAGGCCGAGCGCTATGTGAACCCGAAAGACATGCGGGTCCTGGTTGTGGATGATGAGGAGATTGCCGCCGAGCACGCGGCCATTGTCCTCGATGAGGCCGGCATCAAGGCGGATACCTGCCAGAGCGGGCAGGAAGCACTGCGGATGATGGAGGTCCGGCAGACCAAGCATGAGCCGTACAACCTGGTCCTCCTCGACTGGAAGATGCCGGAAATGGACGGCATTGAGGTCACAAGGGAGATCAGGAAACGCTTTGACAGGGACACGACGGTCATCATCCTGACATCCTTTAACTGGGATGAGATCATGGATGAGGCCCTGCATGCCGGCGTTGACGGGTTCCTGGCAAAGCCCCTGTTCGCAGATGCCGTGCTGGAGGCGTTTGAGCGCATTGCCCGCAGGAACAACATGAGCCTGTTCAGGGAGAAAAAGCGCGCAGACCTTAAGGGCCGGCGGATCCTGATGGCGGAGGATGTGTTCATCAATGCCGAGATCATGAAACAGATCATCATGATGCGGGAGGCGGAGATTGATCATGCGGAGAACGGACGGATCGCGGTTGAGATGTTTGAGGCCAGTGCGCCCGGCACCTACGATGCCATCCTGATGGACATCCGCATGCCGGAAATGGATGGCCTGCAGGCGACTGAGGCGATCCGCGCACTGGACCGGCCGGATGCAAAGACTGTGCCGATCATCGCCATGACTGCCAATGCCTTTGATGAGGATGTGCAGCGGTCGCTGCAGGTTGGCATGAATGCACACCTTTCAAAGCCTGTGGAACCTGAACACCTGTACCAGACACTGGAGGAACTCATCTGGGCGGAAGACCATCCGGATGGAACCGATGCACACTGACCATTACCCGACAGAGAGACCATGCACTGAATTAAGTTTTTAGAAGTGAGGACGTTTATGAAGGAATCTGACGGCAGAAAAGTCAACAAACTTGAGCCCTATCTTTCGCCTCTGGCAGTCTGGGCACTGTCCGTGGGATCTGCAATCGGGTGGGGATCCCTTGTCATTACCAGCAGCTCCTATCTTTCCCAGGCAGGTCCGCTGGGCTCCATCCTTGGCCTGCTGATAGGATTTGGCCTGATGGTGATGATCGCCATGCATTATCATTTTCTGGCCAACCGTTATCCCGGCACCGGCGGACTTTATAATTATATAAAGTTTATTTTCGGTTATGACCGGGCGTTCCTTGCGGCCTGGTTCATGTTCCTCATCTACATCTCCATCTTCTGGGCCAATGCGACGAGCATCCCGCTGTATGCCCGCTATTTCCTGCATGGCATATTCAAGGTCGGGTATCTCTATACGATGTTTGGCTTTGATGTCTACCTGGGTGAGGTGCTGGTGACCATCCTGGTGATGGCGCTGGTCGGGCTGCTCTGCGCAAAGAGCAAATCCGCCACAGCCCGGTGCATGGAGATTCTGGTGCTGGTGTTCACAGCCGGCATCACGATATGCTTTGCTGCCGCCATGCTGGGGCACGGCAGGAGCGGGATGACGATGAGCCCGGCCTTCGTGCCGAATGCCAATGCGCTTAAGCAGATCATCCGCATTGCCTTTATCTCGCCCTGGGCGTTTATCGGCTTTGAAAGCGTGTCCCATTCCGCTGCGGAATACCGGTTTAAGCACAGCAGCATGTTTAGGGTCCTGGTCATCTCCCTTGTTGTCACCACCGCGCTTTACATCTTTGTCATTCTGCTGAGCGTGACTGCTTATCCCGAGAGCTGCTCAAGCTGGCTTGACTACATCAGGCGCCTTGACGAGTTTGACGGCATTGAGGGCCTGCCGGCATTCTATGCTGCAAACTATTACATGGGCTCAACCGGCATCGGCATTCTGATGCTCTCCCTGCTGGCGCTGGTCCTCACCAGCCTGATCGGCATGCTGAGGACGGTCAGCCGCCTTTGCTACGCCGTTGCACAGGACGGCATCCTGCCTGAGCGCTTTGCAAAGCTGAACGATAAGCAGATCCCGGTCAACGCCATCGTACTGGTGCTGCTTGTTTCCCTGCCCATTCCGTTTGTGGGCAGAACGGCCATTGGCTGGATCGTGGATACAACCACCATTGGCGCGATCATCCTCTACGGGTTTGCGTCCCTGGCGGTTTTTAAGGC
>JAFSZW010000404.1 GCA_017458865.1 Clostridia bacterium | reverse complement strand
TCCGCCTGTTTTGCCGTACAGGAGACCCAGACGGACAATAATCTCAGTAGAAATATCCCGCGGCAGCGACTTTGAGGCAAATTCACGATTGAAATTTGCCATCATCCGTCGAACCAGATCCTGACACTGCTGTTCACTGCGGCAGTAACTTTTTGCTTCCGCAATGGAAAACTGCCAGAAATCGTTCTGGAATTCATCCATAGCTGCCTGATTATAAAGGGTTTGCCCTGACCACTTTCTGTTCAGGTCCTCCTGCATCCCCTGATACTGCATATGTTCCTCCGACTCTATTCGCGATTATCTATGATCAACCGAGAGAAAAACACTGTATAACTCATCACTGTACATTATATATCAACCCCATTGATGAATTCAACCGTACCGCATGTTTTTTTTCAGGAACTTTTCACAGGTTGAATTACTGGCAATGTGCATAGAGGATGCCTGCCAACACATGGTTTTGGCAGGTCGAACGCGTCAAAACCGATACTCAGCTTTACAAAAAAGCATTTCCGAATGAGGAAAAACACGGGACACATTTTCCTGTCTGTCGGAGGCTTTCCGGGCATTAAAGTGCATCAGGTTGCACAAAAGTTATACAAAGGCGCTCCTATATCCGTGATTTCGATCTTTTATTTCCTGCTTTTTTATTGTAAAATGATACCATTCATAACGATCTGGCAAGAGTCTGCCGGATCATTTTCTGAAAGGAGCTCCCCATGCGATTCCTTCCTCTGTTGATCTGTCTTCTGCTCGCTCTCCTTCCCGTCGCCTCTCTGGCATCTGATTATGTAAACATCGTGACGCTGCCGGTCATTGACGTGAAGCCCTGGTCCGTACCGTCCAACGAATCCATGCGGTTCAGTCTGGCCATGTCCCCCGGCTGGAATCTGGGCAACGGCCTCGACTGCTATGATGAGACCGGTACAATTATCCCCGGCGTCAATGATCTGGGACTTGAGTCCATGTGGAGCGGCGCACCGATCACAGAGAGCGCCATCCGGTATGTGTATTACTCCGGCTTCAAAACCATCCGCATTCCGGTTTCCTGGCATGATCACCTGATGGACAGCGCATATACCATCAACCCGGACTGGATGTTGCGCGTAAAACAGGTTGTCGACTGGTCACTCAATGTTGGCCTGAACGTCATCCTGGATGTCCACCATGACAACACCCTTGAATACATTTATCCGGACAATGCGCATTTCGAGCAGTCCAGCGCATATCTGACTGCAATGTGGACGCAGATCTGCGCCACGTTTGCCAATTATGACCAGCACCTGATCTTTGAAGGTCTCAACGAGCCGCGTCTGGTCGGCACCGACGTGGAATGGATGTACGACTACACAGACCCTGACTGTGTTGAGGCAACCGACTGCATCAACCGGCTCAATCAGCTCTTTGTCAATACCGTGCGCGAAAGCGGCGGGCGGAACGCGGACCGTTATCTCATGATTCCGGCCTACGCGGCATCCCCGTATACCGCTATTCTGGACAATTTCACGCTGCCCACTGACACTGCAAAGGACCGTCTGCTGGTTTCCGTTCACGCATATATTCCGTATGATTTTGCCATGTACGATACCGGCACAGACTATTTTGATATTGAGGATACCAACCAGACCAGCGTCATAGACGATGCCTTCAATGCACTCTATGATACCTTCATCAAAAAAGGCATCCCTGTAATCATTGGAGAGTTTGGTTGCATTTATAATGGCAACCTCAGGGACCGTCTCGACTTCACCGCCTATTACTGTGCCCGTGCCTATGAGCGGGGCCTGACCTGTGTCATCTGGGACAACGGCAATTTCAACGGCGGCGAGGAAAGCTTTGGTCTGCTTGACCGCAGTCAGGCCATCTGGATTGAGCAGGAACTGATTGACACGCTCATGCGGTACTGCAAATAACAGCCGTCATCATGTGCCTGCACTTCAGGCATTGAGCAGCAATCCGGCCG
>JAFSZW010000403.1 GCA_017458865.1 Clostridia bacterium | reverse complement strand
GGCGGCGGCACCGGAACCGGCGCAGCGCCTGTGGTGGCGGAGATTGCCAGAGACATGGGCATCCTGACCATTGCCGTTGTAACGAAGCCGTTTGCCTTTGAGGGCAAGACGAGAATGCGGAAAGCGGAAAGCGGCATTGATGAACTCAAACAGCGCGTCGATACCCTGGTGGTCATCCCCAATGAGCGTCTGCTGTCTGTCTGCCCGAAAGGCACCTCGTTCAAGGGCGCTTTCCTGGTCGCAGATGATGTGCTCCGTCAGGGCATTTCCGGCATTTCGGATCTGATTTCTCAGACCGGCATCATCAACCTGGACTTTGCGGATGTCAAAGCGGTTATGGAGTCCGGCGGTATGGCGCATCTGGGCATTGGCGTTGCCAAGGGCGAGAAGGCCATGGCAGAGGCTGCTCAGGATGCGATTAATTCGCCGATGCTTGAAACCAGCATTGACGGCGCACGTGCTGTCCTGATCAATGTCACCTGCAACTCCAACTGCAGCATTACGGATATCAATGATGCGGTTGAGATGATTACGGCTGCCGCTGACAGCGAGGCAAACATCATCTTTGGTGCCAGCATTGACGATTCCCTTGAGGATGAGGTCAGGATCACTGTTATCGCGACCGGCTTTGAAAAAGAGCCTTTCCCGCCGAGAACCTCGACGCTGGATCCGGCTGCAACACTGCCGTCCCAGGCACCGTATGTTTCCCAGTCCTATCAGTCGTCCTACCAGTCCTATAACAGCGGCAATCCGGGAAATGGCTATGCAGGCGGTTCGTTTGGCTTCTCACGGTATGATAACAACTATCAGCCTGTGACCTCCGGAGTGTCCGGTGCAGCCGCTCAGGAACCGGCACAGCCGGGATCGGGCCCTGAGGTCCCCTCATTCGTCAATGATTCTCCGATTCAGCGTGCAAATCCGTTTGACGATGTCAAGAGCGGTGCACAGACCGATGTATCGCCTGTCTTTGGACAGCCTGCACAGTCCAGAGCACAGCAGCAGGCTCCGGAACCGTCCGGACGTAGCTATCTTGACAGCATTCCGGCCTATATGAGGAAAAAGAAGTAAAAGAAAACGCCCTTTCCGGAAGGAAAGGGCGTTGATTTATGAAAGGGATTACAGGAATTTCCAGGTTGTCCGAATGCGCCTGAATACGTTCTCATAGTAGGAGTACCAGGCACGCGGCGCCGTGAGCCTGACCTGATAAAGACCCTGGCCATAGGCAACGACAATAATGCGTCCGTTCATGAGGTAGGTCTTTGTTCCGTCGTTGTACTCGGCCTTATAATAGCAGTAGGCGCCTTTTGCACCGGCAATGGATGCTGAGGCAATGTTGCCCGGAACAAATGAGGTGAAGTTGGCGGCCATTTCATCAAGCGCGCTCTCGAGGCTGGCTCTGGCATTGGCTACAGTCTGAGTGGTACCGACCCGCTGGTATTCAATGGTCACTCTGGTCTGGTATCCGGCCTCGTCCATTATCTCACTCTGTGGCTCCACAAACTGGACGGCGCTGTTCTGATCACTGTTCGGATTCATGAGCCAGGTGAATGGAACGGCAAAGGAAATGCCCATTGACTGGTTCTCATAAATGGTATAGGCATAATTGGGCGTCGGCATGGGTGTCGGCGTCGGCTTGTCGATCGGATCCACGGAAACGGGTGTTGCCGCAGGATTATCCGGGAAAAGAGAAGAAAAATCGACAGTTAAGGTTTCACTGGCTATGGAAACGTCGGCCGCTGTTTCAGCCAGCGCAGAGCCTGTTATGATCAACAGGAAGGCTGCGAGCAGTGCTGCAAATCTCATGCGTATTCCTCCGTATAGGTATCTGAAATTACTGAAAGTATACCAGTGTTAAATGGAAATGTCAATTCATGCGCTGCCTGAGCGAACTTTATGAACTGAGCATGAGATCAGGTGCTGTTTGTCAGGGAATCCTTTGTGCTGGGCATATGCCAGATGCAGCATCAGACAAATCAAGATAAAGGAGAAATGGAGCGAAGTGGAGAATATGGGGTGGATAGCATCCATAAAATACCTCATTTTTGATATGGATGGGACACTTGTTGACACAGAAAAGCTGTATAACAGGTTCTGGGTGGAGGCGGCGAGGCATTTCGGATATCCGATGGAGCCTCGCCATGCGCTGATGCTGCGTTCCCTGACGCCCACACTGGCAGAGCCGCTGATGAAGCGGGAGGTCTGTGAGGATTTTGACTTTTATGGGGTTCGGGAGTACAGGCGGAAGATCATGGAGGTCTATGTGGATGAGCATGGCCTGACACCAAAGCCCTACATGGAGGAGAGCCTTGAGAGACTGCACAGTGCAGGATTCAGAATTGCGCTGGCCACGGCAACACCGGAATGGCGTGCTCGGAAATACCTTGAGCGTCTTGGTGTGCTCGGGTTCTTCGACGCGATTGCAACGGCAGACATGGTCGCCCATGGCAAGCCGGCACCGGACATTTATCTGCTGGCCATGGAAAAACTGGGCTGTATGCCCAGGGAGGCCCTGGCTGTTGAGGATTCACCGACAGGGATCAAATCTGCGTATGCCAGCGGGGCCTATACGGCCATGATTCCGGACCTTGACCAGCCGGACGAGGAAACAGGTCACATGTGCAATCTGATTTTGGGGACACTTCGCGACCTGGCTGACATCGTCATCTGCAGGAAGGTATCATGATGAATCAGCACATTATTTGTGCATGTTCAATGGAGTAAGGATACGCTGTTTCGCGGAATCCGTCTAAAATTATTTTTGTGTTATAGTAAAGTTTATCCAAATTGTTGTTGCATGATTCCTGAAAATCCGATATAATGTATACGACGGACAGGTACTTTCAGGCCGACGATTTTCGGAGGTGGAAATATGGATAACTTTGTCATTACTATTTCACGGAGTTATGGAAGCGGCGGCAGGCGGATGGGTAAACTGCTGGCGCAGCAGCTGGGCTATGAGTACTACGACCGCGAAATTCTCCGCATCGCATCGGATGAGAGTGGTATCAACGAGGAACTGTTCTCGAAAGCGGATGAACAGAGCGGGCGGCTCTCTCTGTTCCGGATTGCACGGCAGGTGTACAACGGTGAGGTCATACCGCCTGACAGCGATGATTTCATTTCGAATGAGAACCTGTTCCGTTATCAGGCGAAGATTATCCGTGAGCTGGCCACTACGCAGAACTGCGTCATCGTTGGACGCTGTGCGAACTACATCCTCAGGGGCCGGGAGAATGTTGTCAACATCTATGTGACAGCGCCTGTGGTAGACTGTGTCCGCCGGGTCATGGAGGTTGACGGACTGGATCTTGAGGAAGCAGAGAAGAAAATCCGGAAGATTGACAAGCGCCGTGCGGATTATTTCAAGTATTTCACCGGGCGCAACTGGCAGGATGCGGGACTGTATGATCTCTGCCTCAATACCGGCCACATGAGTGACGAGCTGTGTGTAAACCTCGTTAAGGCATACATCAATGCCAGATATGAAACCAGTATGAAATGATGAAGAAGGCTGCTGCGCAGCCTTCTTTTTTGACATATGGGAGATGGTCCATCCTACAAACGGGGCAGGCCTGGACTTGCAGGCAGAGGCGGGGGGCTGTATAATTTCCCGGCGCTTGATATCCGGACGGGAGACCGGCTGCCAGACAGGGGTATAGCCATGTTCCGGAAATACGCACTGAGGGAGACAGAGGAATATGGCAAAGTTATACTTTCGTTATGGCGCTATGGGCTCATCCAAGACGGCAAATGCGGTCATGGTGCAGTACAATTACCGGGAGCGTGGGTGCAATGTGCTCATGCTCAAGCCGCAACTTGAAAACAGGGACGGGGACAGGATTGTCAGATCCAGATGCGGCCTTGAGGCAGAGTGCCGGTTTGTTGAGGAGCTGCCGGAGATCGATCTCACCGGGTATGCCTGCGTAATCGTGGATGAGGCACATTTCCTGACGGCTGACCAGGTTCACCAGCTGGTCGATATCGTGGATGATTATGATATCCCCGTGATCTGCTACGGACTCAGGACGGACTTCAGGGGCTGCTTCTTTGAAGGCAGCCAGGAACTGATGTGCTGGGCGGATTCCATTGAGGAGATCAAGACGATCTGCTGGTGCGGCAGAAAAGCGACATTCAATGCCCGAATCAATGACGGCAAGGTTGTCAAGGAAGGGGAACAGGTACTCCTTGGCGGGAATGACCGGTATGTAAGTCTTTGCCGGAAACACTGGAAAAGCGGTGACCTTGGCGATTTTGCCAATCGCGAGATGGATCTGAAGGATTAACAAATGCGCTTCCCGGAAGGGAAGCGCATTCTTGTCAGACTTTACCGCTTGCGAAGCGGTTGATAGCACTTAGAATGCCTTTAACGGACGCAAAGTTGATGTTGTGCTCAGTGCCGACGCCGTAGATTCTCTGGCCGTCCGGGCAGCGGAGCTGGATGTAGGCGACTGCCTGGGAATCTGAACCGGTAGCGATGGCGTGCTCCGAATAGGCAAGGAGCGTATAATCCACAATGCCGGCAGCCTGGAGTGCCTTGATGAAAGCGTCTATCGGACCGTTGCCCCTCGCCTCAAGCGACAGAAAATCGCTCCCGGCGGCAAGAACGCCGGAGAAGTGGGTGAGGTTTGTAGAACTGCCTGATACGACTTCCTCGTAGAACTTTGCGCGGCTGAGCGCGTAAGGCTTGCTGATATTGAGGAACTCGCTGCGGAAGAGCGACAGAACCTCTTTCGGTTGCAGCTCGCGGCCGGTGCGGTCGCATTCTTTCTGGACGATGGCACCGAACTCCGGGTGCATGGCCTTTGGCAGATGATAGCCAAAGTCATGTTCCATGATAAAGGCGGCACCGCCTTTGCCGGACTGACTGTTGATCCGGATGACAGGCTCATACTCCCGGTTGAGGTCCGCGGGATCTATGGTAAGGTAAGGAACCTCCCAGTAGTCACACTTGTGTTCGTGCATGTACTCATGGGCCTTATTGATGGCATCCTGGTGTGAGCCGGAGAAGGCGGTAAAGGCAAGCTTTCCGGCATACGGCCAGCGCTCCGGGACACTCATGCGCGTCAGCAACTCATAATTCTCCCGGAGCTTATCAATATGGGAGAAATCGAGCCCGGGATCAATGCCCTGCGTGTAAAGATTGAGAGCAGTGGTGACGATGTCCAGGTTACCGGTCCGTTCACCGTTTCCAAAAAGCGTGCCCTCGACGCGCTCAGCACCTGCCAGCATGGCCAGTTCAGTAGCAGCGATGCAGGTGCCGCGGTCATTGTGGGAATGAACGGAGATGATGGCAGATTCCCGGTTGGGCAGGTTGCGGACGAAATACTCGATCTGATCTGCAAATGTGTTGCAGGAGTTGAGCTCAACAGTATTCGGAAGATTGATAATGACAGGGTGCTCCTTGCTGGCACCAAGCGTTTCCATGACCTGGGCACAGACGGCAACAGCGTAATCGGTCTCTGTGCCGGAAAAGGACTCAGGGGAATACTCAAAGCGGTATTTTGTGCCGGAATGGTCTGCCTCGGCAAGGTCACGGATGAGACGGGCTGCCGAAACTGCGATGTCCGTGATGCCCTCCATGTCTTTTTTAAAAACCACACGGCGCTGCAGTTCGGAGGTCGAATTGTAGAAGTGGATGATGACGTTCCTGGCGCCTCTTACCGATTCAAATGTCTTTTGAATCAGATGTGCACGCGCCTGGACCAGAACCTGGATGGTGACATCGTCCGGGATCAGCCTGCTCTCAATCAGGGTACGCAGAAACTCGTACTCGATTTCGGAGGAGGAGGGGAAACCAACTTCGATTTCCTTGAACCCCACATCGACGAGCATTTTGAAGAAGCTGACCTTCTCAGCAATGTTCATGGGGGTGACCAGTGCCTGGTTGCCGTCGCGAAGATCGACAGAGCAAAAGATGGGGGCCTTTGTGATGTGCCGGTCCGGCCATGTCCTGTCCGGC
>JAFSZW010000039.1 GCA_017458865.1 Clostridia bacterium | reverse complement strand
CAAGGCACGGGGCGTGTCAGGGATCTGTGATGCCGCGTGCTTTGCGGCGCTCGCGGAGCTTTGCTTCCTGTCCCTGATCTGAGGGGATGTAGTAGCGGTGGCCTGCCACCTCCTCGGGCATATACGCCTGAGGGACATAATGGCCGGGGAAGTCGTGGGGATAGAGATATCCCTGGCCGGAGCCAATCTTTTCGTGACCCGCGTAATGTGTGTCCCTGAGGTGCTGCGGGACGGGCTGGAAGTTGCCCTTCTCCGTGTCCTGCATCGCGCTTTCAATGGCGGCGACGACACTGTTTGACTTGGGACTTTCGCATATGGCGATGATGGCCTGGGCAATGATGATGCGTGCCTCAGGCATCCCGACAGTCTCGAGTGCAGTGGCAGCGGCAGATGCCTGCAACATGGCCAGTGGATTGGCAAGGCCGACGTCCTCACTGGCGTGGACGATGACACGGCGGACAATGAGTCGGGGATCCACGCCGGCATAAAGGAGGCGGGCAAACCAGGCCAGTGCGGCATCTGAATCACTGCCGCGCATGCTTTTGCAGAACGCGGACAGCATGTCGTAATACATGGATTCGTCGCAGCGAAGGACCGGTTTCTGGATGGACTCCTCAGCGACTTCCTTTGTGATGTGGACGATGCCTGAGGCATCCGGTTCAGTGGTGAGCACTGCCAGCTCAAGTGCACCCAGCGCGTTGCGGACGTCGCCGCCGGCAATGCGGGCGATGTGTGCTAGCGCATCCGGGTCTGCCTGGATGGCAAGCGTTCCGTAGCCGTTGATTTTATCGCTCAATGCGCGCTGCAGGGCGACGAGAAGATCGTCCGGTGTCAGCGGATGGAACTCAAACAGGCGGCATCTGCTGACAATGGCCGGCGTCATGGAGACGAGCGGGTTTTCCGTTGTTGACCCAATGAACCGGATCTTTCCCTGCTCAATGGCAGGCAGAATGCTGTCGCTCTGGGCTTTGTTCCATCTGTGGCATTCGTCGAGGAGCAGGTAGGTGGGCTTCCCATAGAGGGAGAGACGGCTCTCTGCCTCTGAGATGACCTTGCGCACATCTGCGACGCCGCTGGTGACGGCATTCAGCCGGGCAAATGCGGCGTTGCTGGTATTGGCAATGATGTAGGCGAGCGTAGTCTTCCCACAGCCAGGCGGGCCGTAGAAGATAGACGAGGTCATGCGGTCCGCCTCAATTGCCCGGCGGAGCAGCCGGCCTGGGCCGACAATATGACTCTGACCGATGAATGTGTCGAGTGTCTTTGGACGCATCCGGTCTGCCAGCGGGCTGGCACTCTGTTCATTGATTGTAAATAGTGTATCCATGTTTTACCTGTTAGCAGTTCATGTATGAGATTGGAATGTGTATCATGGCCGGTTTCCCTGAAAGTGCAGGCGTTACCGGCATAGAGGCTGTGTTGCCAGCGGGATAGTGCAGGCGGCCGGAAACCAGATGGATATCTGGAAATGGATGCCAGATGCAGGAAACTGGCCGATATCAGACTGCGAGAAAGCGGTTTTGAATGGAGATGACCGGACGCATCCGTATTCAGGCGGGAATGCTCCGCAAACTGAACGAAAAAGGTTTTAAGCTTTCGCACATTCGGTCTGACTGAGATGGGGAAGCTGAGACTGTGTGCCCACAAACAGGAGGAAAGGAAATGAGTAAAGCAAACGCTGCAATCTGTCTGCTTCTGGTGCTGCTGCTTGCAGCTGCGCTGTGCCTGGCGGATGTCGGTGCAGCCGGTGAGAAGGGCGTTGTGTCAAATGTCCAGGAATATGTGACGCTGCGCAGTGAACCGAAAAAAAGAGGCAGCGAAGTGGACAGAATCCCGCTGGGCGGGATGGTAGTCTATCTAGGCGAGACAGAAGGGGAGTTTTCATGCGTATCCTGGCATGGCCAGAGCGGTTATGTTATGGATACGTATCTGAAACGGCAGCCGCGCGAAAAAGGAACGGAGATCACGCCGGACAGCGCGATGACAATCCGGCTCAATCTGTTCCTCACAGCCTTTTCGGATGCCGGGTTCGACAGCGGTGCGGCATTCACGATGGATGCATACAGAGACCGGGAACTGGTTGATTTTGCCGTGGATACGCTCTTTAAAACAGATATGGAGTATGGTGAATGGGGCGATTCCAATGCACGGGTAAACGGAAGGTCTGTCCAGGATCTGGTCACGCGCTGGTTTGGTGCAGAATACGTGAACCTCTCAGATACGCGGTATGAATACAGAGACGGCTACTATTATAGCTATGAAACCGGCGGACGGTCAACCGGCGGCTTTGCGGTTGTTGACCGTGTGGAAATGCTGTCGGAAAGCCTTTACAGAGTCGGCTTTACAACGTATGGCGCCGGTGAGGTATGGAAATCAGAGGCCGTGTGCGCCCTGAGTCCGGACAGAGCTGCTGCGATGTATCCCTGGTCGTTTAACCATTCCGGTGAGGCGATAGTGGATTTCCATGGACATCCGGAAGACGAACAGCAGTGGACCATCCGCTTCTGGTTTGTGCAGAAGGATTGATGTGGTTTGCCATATCAGATGCTTAAGCGGGAGCATGCCTGCAAAGATTAAGGCATGCTCCGGACAGGCAGGTCTCCCGGACGGTGGCTGCATGAGATGCCGGCAGATAGAATGGGCGGACGGAGCAGTCGTCAGGGTAAGCGATGCTGCAGGGCTGCTGGTATTTGTAATGCTGCCTGAGCATTCTTGAGGGACGGCAAGGTTTATCTAGGCCGTAAAATGAAGCGGGATGCGGCCGGATTGAGCGGGACAGGAATGGAACGGAGACTGCTCGCATGATGCAAGTGACAGCGAACATGGATGATTTGCTGTCAAAGCAGAAAAAAAGACTTTACAATTTTGAAAATAACGGGTAAACTATGGCAAGTTTAAACGCAATGAGGCAGGACGCTGCTGTTTCTATCTTTTATCAGAGAGCCGGGTGAGGTGAAAGCCGGCAGGGTGGGGCAGTGAGGGATCACCTGCTTAGCGGCCTTTCTGAGCGGAAACGTCAGGAAAGGACGGGTGCACCGTTACTGCATTGAGTGGATGCCGATGAGGCATCAAATTGGGTGGTACCGCGATTTAACTTCGTCCCATATGGGAGGAGTTTTTTCTTTTTGGTCCGAACAGGCTGAAACCGGCCGGTCAGGACACGGATGTTTTAGGAGGAACAGCATGTATCAGAAAGTATCGACCGACATGAATTTTGCGAAGCGCGAGGAGGAAGTGCTGCATTTCTGGCATGACCAGGACGTGTTCCGCAAGATGATGAAGCTGCGTGATGGCGCAGAACCTTTTACATTTTATGACGGACCGCCGACAGCGAACGGCAAGCCGCACATTGGCCACGTTCTGACCCGCTCCATTAAGGACGTCATCCCGAGATATCGCACGATGAAGGGATATGATGTGCTCAGGAAGGCCGGCTGGGACACGCATGGCCTGCCGGTTGAGCTGGAAGTTGAGAAGCAGCTCGGCCTGGACGGCAAGCCCCAGATTGAGAAATACGGCATCGAGCCGTTCATCAAGGAGTGCAAGAAGTCCGTCTGGAAATACAAGACGGAATGGGAGGAAATGAGCGAGCGCGTCGGATTCTGGGCAGATATGGAGAATCCGTACATCACCTACGAGGACAACTATATCGAGTCCGAGTGGTGGTCACTCAAACAGATCCATGAGAAGGGCCTGCTTTACAAGGGCCACAAGATCGTCCCGTATTGCCCGCGCTGCGGCACCGCACTCTCAAGCCATGAAGTGGCACAGGGATACAAGAATGTCAAGGAGACCTCCGCGACAGTCCGGTTCCCGGTAAAGGGCGAGGAGAATACCTATCTGCTTGCCTGGACGACCACGCCGTGGACGCTGCCCAGCAACCTCGCACTGTGCGTCAATGCGAATGAGACCTATGCCAGGTTCAAGGCAGAGGACGGCCATATCTATATCATGGCGAAGGCCCTGATCCCCTCCGTGTTTGGCGAAGAGGCGCAGGTGGAGATTCTCGAGGAAATGCCGGGCGCCAAGGTGGTCGGCATGGAATATGAACCGCTGTTTGACTTTGGCAAGCCGCTCCTGAAAGCTGGCGAGCGTGCCTGGTATGTGGTCAGTGATGACTATGTCACCACCGGCGACGGCACCGGCATTGTTCACATCGCACCGGCGTTTGGTGAGGATGACTACCGCGTCTGCAAGACCAATGGTCTGCCGTTTATCATGTTCGTGGATGCGCAGGGCTGCATGACCGAGGAAACGGACTGGCCGGGCGTCTTTGTCAAGGATGCGGACAAGCTGATCCTTGATAACCTCGAAAACCGCGGTCTCCTGTTTGCGGCACTGCCGTTTGCACATGACTATCCGTTCTGCTGGCGCTGCGACACGCCGCTCATCTATTACGCAAGGGCGAGCTGGTTCATCCGCATGACTGCTGTCCGCGACAGCCTGATGCGCAATAACCGTCAGGTCAACTGGATGCCGGACAACATCAAGGAAGGCCGGATGGGCAACTTCGTTGAGAACGTTATCGACTGGGGCCTCTCCCGTGAGCGCTACTGGGGCACGCCGCTGCCGGTCTGGATCTGCAAGGACTGCGGCAAGGTGCATGTCATCGGCAGCCGTGAGGAACTGTGCCGTCTTGGACGCGATGTGGACCCGAATATCGAACTGCATCGTCCGTATCTTGATCAGGTGGTGCTGACCTGTCCGGACTGCGGCGGGGATATGATCCGCGAAAAAGAGGTCATTGACTGCTGGTATGATTCCGGCTCCATGTCCTTT
>JAFSZW010000402.1 GCA_017458865.1 Clostridia bacterium | reverse complement strand
TGTCGGTATCGTCCGAACGCGCCTGCGGCGCATTTCAGGCTGTGGTATATCCTGTGTATTCTTGGGAGTGTCATCTGCCTGAACCGGCACAGCCGCAGGCGCGCCTGTCAGCTCTGCCAGAATGGCATCCACTTTCGCCGCCGTTTCATCAGGCGTACCCTCAGTGGAAATGCACCGGGTAGCCCTTGCTGCCTTTTCTGCCTGAGGCATCTGGGAAGCAATGCGCGCCTCGGCAGCCGCCTGGCTGATGCCATCCCTTGCCATGAGGCGCTGCATCTGCAGCGCGGGATCAAGGACAACCGCCCAGGTTTCACTGAACTGTCCCTCAAGTCCGCACTCAAAGAGCAGGGGAATATCAGCAAATACCAGCGTATCCGAGCCGGCTGCAGCCATCTGGCGGTCCATTTCATCAAAAATCATGGGATGGAGGATCTGCTCCAACCGGGCTTTTGCCTCCGGCTGGCTGAACACCAGTGCCCCCAGTGCAGCCCGGTTCAGCGTTCCATCCTGCTCAAAACAGTCCGGAAAGGCCGCTCTGACCGCAGGCAGTGCAGCACCGCCATCTGCCGTCAGGGCACGGGAGATGGCGTCCGCATCAACGACGGTATATCCCAAAGTGCGCAGATGCGCGGCAACCGTGCTTTTCCCGCAGGCAATGGATCCGGTAATCCCGATTCGCATGGGAATCCTCCATCTGTTAAAGCTCCGCCCGTTACGCGCAAGGCTCACCATCCCGGGATGGTGAGTCTTTTCATATCAGGGGATTTGGTTACAAAGTTTAGGCACTTTACTTGCTTTCGTACCAGGTCTGTCCGGCATTGATCTCTGCAATCAGGGGAACGGAGAGATCTGCCGCATGTTCCATGCAGTCCTTGAGCAGCGCCGTCACGCGCGCCTGTTCCTCAAGCGGCGTTTCCACGATCAGTTCGTCATGCACCTGGAGGATGAGCTTTGCACTCAGGCCCTCAGCGATAAGTCGCTCATGGACAGCATTCATGGCGATCTTGATGATATCCGCTGCCGTTCCCTGAACCGGCGTATTCATCGCAGCGCGCTCACCGAACTGCCGCATGTTGAAATTAGGAGAATTCAGTTCCGGCAAAGGACGGCGCCGTCCGTAGAGTGTTACCGAATACCCATTGGTCTTTCCCTGTGTGACGCAGAGATCCATGTAGCGGCGGATGGCCGGATACCGGGCAAAGTACTTGTCAATGAAGTCCTTGGCCTCAAACCGCGTAATGTGAAGGTTCGCCGCAAGACCGAACTCGCTGATGCCGTACACGATGCCGAAATTAACGGCTTTGGCACTTGAGCGCATCTTCGAGGTGACCTGCTCAATCGGGATGCCGTACACCTCGGCGGCGGTGCGGGCGTGAATATCCTGTCCTTTCAGGAAGGCATCTATCATCGCCTGATCGCCAGAAAGGTGCGCCAGGAGACGCAGTTCAATCTGCGAGTAGTCGGCATCAATCAGCACGCTGCCTTCCCTTGCAATGAAGGCGCGCCGGATTTCGCGGCCCATATCCGTCCTGACGGGGATGTTCTGCAGATTGGGCTCACTGGAGGAGATCCGCCCGGTGGCGGCAATGGTCTGATCAAACCAGGAGTGAATGCGGTTGTCCTTGCCGGTCAGCGCAAGCAGTCCATCAATATAGGTGCTGTTCAGCTTGGTTACCTTGCGGTACTGCAGAATCTTGTCAATGATGGGATGCTGATCCGAAAGCTCCTGGAGTACCTCTGCGCTGGTGGAATAGCCGGACTTGGTCTTCTTTTTAGCCGGCAGCCCCAGCTTGTTGAACAGCACATCGCCAAGCTGCTGGGTGCTGTTGATGTTAAAGGCATCCGTACCGGCAAGTGCAAAGATTTCGTCTCTCAGTGCATTGATCTGGACACTGTATCCCTCGCCAAGCGATCTGAGCGTTGCGGTATCCACCAGGAATCCTTCCCGCTCCATATCAAACAGTGTCCGGGTCAGCGGGAGCTCAATCTCGCGATACAGTTTCTCCATGCCCTGAGATGCACAGGCCGCAAGATCATTCAGCATTCTGACCAGCAGCTGAGCTGCATCCTCAGGCATTTCATATTTGCCTTTCTGCGGTGCAAGCAGATACTGCAAAATCTGATCATCTTCAAACGGCGCAGTGAGCCTGATGTCATACTGAGCCAGATCCGTCATGAGACGCTTTGCGCCATACAGCACAACAGGGGTTTTCCCTTCAAAGAGCGGCCTAAGCGCTGCATAGGCAGCATCCAGCGGAATCTCATCAAAGCTGAGCAGGGAGGTCATGAACGGAATGCGGGCTTTCGTCCCATCTGTGCGGGCCAGGGTAATTGCATCATTGCCTGTCATCAGAGCGGTTTTGCTGTCCTCGGCTGCAGATGAAAGGTAAGCGGCAATAGCCTCAGCAGTGTCAAGCAACTGCTCCTCGCCGAAGTCAATCACAACAGCTTCCGGTGAATCGGTCTTATCCGCAGACACGCCGCTTTCCATCTTCTCAATCCGGCTGATAATCGACTTCATATTGAGCGTCTCAAGATAGGGGATGCCATCTGCAAAGGACTGCCGGCGGCAGGACTCAAACGTCACATCATCCAGCGGAACCTGGCGGGTGATGGTTGCCAGCTTTTTACTTAAAATGGCAGAGGCCGTACCGGCAATCACTTTTTCTTTCTGCTTTCCCTTGAGGTCCGCTTCTGCATGCGCCAGGACTTCCTCAAGCGATCCGTACGTCTGCAGGAACTTGACTGCCGTCTTCTCGCCAATGCCAGGGATACCGGGGATGTTGTCGCTGGAATCGCCCATGAGGCCTTTCAGGTCCGGAACGCGCACAGGAGGGACGCCAAAGTCCTCCTCAACCTTTGACGGTGTATACAGAATGACGTCCGTGACACCACGCTTGGTATAAAGCACACTGGTCTTTTCACTCACCAGCTGCATGGAATCCCGGTCGCCGGTAACCAGCAGGGCAGGGATGTCCGCCTCTTCACATCGCCTGGCCATGGTTCCAAGAATATCATCCGCCTCAAAGGTGGGGCAGGTAATCTTTTTCACATGCATGGCCTCAAGACAGTTGGAAATAAGATCAAACTGGGGAATCAGCTCGGGCGCTGTCGGTTTTCTCGTTCCTTTGTATTCGCTGAAATCCTTATGGCGGAATGTCGGCCCCTTGAGATCAAAGGCAACCGCCACGTACTCAGGATCATAGTCGGCTACAACCTTCAGAAACATGGATAAAAAGCCGAAAACCGCATTTGTGTACACGCCTTCCTCGTTGGACAGTGCCGGAAGGGCATGAAACGCGCGGTGCATTAAACTGTTGCCGTCAAGGATGACAAAAGGCCTTACATCTGACATGATAACCTCCATACAGTCTGGTTATTATTGCTCTGCTCCATCATAACACAAAGCCAGTGAAAAGACAAACCGGGATATGCATCTAAAGGTGCGAAAACCAGGCGTTGAAAGCCAACAAAACATGTTCAAAGCATCCTCAGTATGGTACAATACTCCTGAGCCAACTGTCGGCGTTATCTGATGAAAGGATGGGACCACTATGAAATCTGTCTGGCTTTTCATGTTTCTGCTCATTATCCTGTGCGCATCCGCCGCGTTTGCAGATGGGTACAGCGAATACCAGAGCGGTGACTACATGGCAGGGCCTTACATGGGGGATATTGCCGTCGTATGCACGAAATCAATCACCATCCGGTCTGAACCGTCCTACAGCGGGAAAAAGGTCCAGAGTGCATCCAACGGTGACCAGCTCTATGTTCATTCCCAGTACAACAACTGGGTAGAAGTCACGTACACCAAAAACGGGACGGATTACAGCGGCTGG
>JAFSZW010000401.1 GCA_017458865.1 Clostridia bacterium | reverse complement strand
GAAAAAGCAGGTCTTCATCATGCGCTGCCTGATCGTCGCCTTTGTGGCGATTTCGGTCATTATAGCGATTATTCAGTACCGCTCCAACGTGACCTTTATCGCTCAGCTGATGGGTGTCTCCTGGGGCGCACTTGCCGGTGCATTCCTGGCGCCGTTCCTGTATGGCCTTTACTGGAAGGGTGCCTCAAAGGCATCTGTCTGGTGCAGCTTTATCTTCTCAACGGTTGTCATGCTGGCCAACATGTTCGTCCGTCCGGCGTTCCCTGTGCTACTGCAGAGCCCGATCAATGCAGGCGCTTTCTGCATGCTGGCTGGTCTTGTCATCGTGCCTGTCATATCGCTGTTTACGACGAAACCAAACCGGCAGGTCGTGGAGGATGCCTTTGCCTGCTATAACGAGAAGGTACTGGTGCCGCAGCGCAGTGCGCTTGGCGATGGCGAGAACTGATAACTGGTGAACTGGATGATTATAGATATCCACACGCATACATTTCCGGACAAAATCGCGGGGGATGTAATCGGGAGGCTCAGCCGGGCGGCTCAGATTGCGCCGCACACGGACGGGACCAATGCGCAGCTTCTCGCTTCCATGCGCCGCAGCGGCATAGACCTGTCGGTCATTGTCCCGGTGGCGACATCGCCTCATCAGGTGGAAAAGGTCAATGATGCCTCTGTCCGGCTGTGCGAACAGTATGGCGGTCAGGGACTGCTCTCGTTCGGCTGCATGCATCCGGATTATGCGGAGTATGCACAGGAACTGAAACGGATCCGGGCGATGGGGCTGAAAGGCATAAAGCTGCATCCGGTCTACCAGGACGTCTGCATTGACGATATCCGCATGCTGCGGATCATCGGACGCGCGGCCGAGCTTGGGCTGATCGTGATCACGCATGCGGGTGAGGACATCGGATTTCCCGGAAAGATCTGCTGCTCGCCCCGGATGTGCCGGCATGTCGTCGATGAAATTGGCATATTTCCGTTCATTCTCGCCCACATGGGCGGATGGCGGAACTGGGATGAGGTGCCGGATGCACTTGGCGATACGCATGTTTACCTGGACTGTGCATTCTCCATGGGTGCATATGAACGGCTGCCCGGCAGTACCGGGGAATCTGGTACCATGATGCTGAGCGCAGACGACGTGATGCGCTTTATCAGATGCTTTGGGGCAGACCGCATACTCTTTGGCAGCGACAGTCCGTGGACGGACCAGGCAGAATCGCTGGCGTTCATCCGGCAGCTGCCGCTTGAGGATGCGGAGCGACACGCCATTCTTGGCAATAACGCGGCTGCGCTCCTTGGCCTTAAGGCAGACAGTTGAGCTTGTGGGCCGCATCCGGCAGATACCGGATATGCCTTTGTTCCTTATTTTGACAGGATTTATACTACATGAAACAGATACATTTCCTGCCATGTGCCGGCCAATGCTGACACATGGCAGGGTGCAGAAATATTGGGCCGGCAGTTGGGAAACACCCTGGTGACTGTGGGCCTGCGAAAGAGTGAACTCCAGGAAAGGAGGGGCGAATCTGTGAATTCCAGATTTTATAACGCTTTTCGGACTGTAAAAAAACTGGATTATATGAAAGTATGTCCCTGTACACAGCTTGCATTTAAACTGCAGAAAGGCCGTATGGTCTACGCCTGTGTAAACCTGATTTCTTTTCAGATCAGGATAT
>JAFSZW010000400.1 GCA_017458865.1 Clostridia bacterium | reverse complement strand
CGATGGACATACCGCTACATGTACAATGAGCACAGTACCCATAGTTCCATCCAGTTTCTCCACCAACTGGTCAAAGCATGTCCGTTCCAGATCAAGAGGATCCAGACCGACAATGGAACGGAATGGACGAAGCAATTGATAACCAATGATCCAAAGGATCTGACATCATTCGAGATGGGATTAAAGGCATATGGCATAGAATATCAGCGGATCAGGGTAGCGACCCCGCGGCATAACGGCAAAGTGGAACGGCAGCACAGAATTGATCAGGCACGGTTCTATGACGATTTAAGGATGTTTTCTCTGTTGGATGGTCAACGACAGCTGGCAGAGTATCAAAGAAAGTCAAATGATTACATCAAGGGGTGCTTAGGCATGCGTTCGCCAAATCAGATAATTGATATGTACCTTGGAGTGATGTAAGGCAGTCAAGGCCGGCCGGTGGCCGGCCAGCAAGATGATATCACTTGGTGACGGGTCAAGGTCGGGTAGTATTTTTTCGGCATCCGTATTGCCGAAAAAATCTCCACCCTCTGCCTTGACCCTGCTACAGGCTAAATGTGTAACCTATGTTTGACAAACCAACACAAAAAAACGTTGAAATCTCTGATTTTTTCTTGCACATTTGATCTGATGATGGTATAATAACCTGTCTTTATGTGCCTGTGCTGTTCAACAAGTGCCGGCCAAGACCAAAGGAGGATGATTTATGGCAAGCGTAAAGGAAGTAAAGGAGCAATATGACGCCCTGGACCGCGTCATCGCGGAGAACAAGGATCTGCCCGGCGCGTTGATGCCCGTACTGCAGGGTGCGCAGGATATCTTTGGCTGCGTGCCCATCGACGTCCAGAAATACATTGCACAGGCACTGAACGTGACCCTGAGCGAAGTGTACGGCGTGGCCACTTTCTATTCCCAGTTCTCTCTGCAGCCCAAGGGCGAGTATCTGATCAGCGTCTGCCTGGGCACTGCCTGCTACGTCAAGGGCAGCCAGAAGGTGCTGGACAAGCTCTCCGAAGTGCTGAATATCCCGGTTGGCGCCACGACCTCTGACGGCCGTTTCACCCTGCAGGCTACCCGCTGCCTGGGTGCGTGCGGTCTGGCTCCTGTCATGACTGTCAACGATGAGGTCTACGGCCGACTGACCCCCGATGCCATTCCGGACATCATTGCCAAGTATCGCAAGCCGGAAGAAGCGTAATATATGCGCGATATTTCCCTGCATCTTTCTGACATCGTGCAGAACAGCATCACCGCGGGCGCGAGCCTGGTAGATATCGGTTTCCGCTTGGTCGATAAAAAGGTGCTGACCGTGTCCGTACAGGATGACGGCTGCGGGATGGACGAAGACCTGCTCAACCGAGTCAGGAGCCCATTCACCACCACCCGTACCACCCGCAAGGTGGGCCTGGGCATCCCGCTGCTGATGCAGAACGCCCAGCTTTCCGGCGGTGACGTGCATATTGAGAGCACGGTGGGTGTGGGTACGCGGATCGAAGCCACCTTCCACACGGATTCCATCGACTGTCTGCCGGTCGGGGATCTGGCGGAGACGATGGCAACCCTGGTGCTCACGAATCCGGATAAACCGGATTTTTGTCTGACCTGTGTGAGTCCCGAAGGGGAGATGCAGTTTGCCACGGAGGAGATCCGTGCGGCGCTCGGCGGCGTACCGCTTTCCGAACCCGAAGTATATCAATGGATATTATCTTCTTTGAGAGAAGAAATCGAACCTATATTGGGAGGGATCATGAAATGAAATCGTTGGCAGAGCTCGAACAGATCCGCAAACAGACCCTGGAGCGTATTAACCTGCGCAAAGAGGACAAGGGTGAACTGACCCGCATCGTCGTCGGGATGGCGACCTGCGGTATCGCCGCCGGCGCGCGCCCCGTGATGCACGCTTTCATGGATGAAGTCAACAAGCGCCAGCTGCAGCATGTCACCATTTCCCAGACAGGCTGCATCGGCATGTGCCGTCTGGAGCCCATGGTGGATGTCATTACCCCCGACGGAAACAAGGTCACCTATGTGCATGTCAAGCCGGAGATGGTGCCGCGCATCGTCGCCGAACATGTGGTCAATGGCCGCCCGGTGGAAGAGTACACTATCGGCGCAGCGGAAAACCAATAATTGAGCAAAGGAGACGGACGGTATGGAAATTTATCGCGCGCACGTACTGGTCTGCGGAGGCACCGGCTGCTCATCTTCCGGTTCCGCCAAGCTGATCGAACGCTTTAACGAAAAACTGATAGAAAACGGCCTCGACAAGGAAGTCAAGGTCAT
>JAFSZW010000399.1 GCA_017458865.1 Clostridia bacterium | reverse complement strand
GGCCATGGTCCCGAAAGTAATGATCTGGCTGACATGGTCGGATCCGTACTTTTGCGCCACATACTCGATGACTTCCTGCCGGCGCTCATAGCAGAAATCCACGTCGATATCCGGCATGGTCACGCGCTCGGGGTTCAGGAAGCGTTCAAAAAGGAGCTGGTACTTGAGCGGGTCGAGTTGAGTGATTTCAAGACAATACGCAACAATGCTGCCAGCGCCGCTGCCGCGTCCCGGCCCGACCATGATGCCGTGATCGCGCGCATATCGGATGAAATCCCAGACGATGAGGAAATAATCCACATACCCCATCTGCACGATGACCGACAGTTCATATTCAAGGCGTTTTTTTGCGTCCTCACGGTCCGGTGCATATCGGCGGCTCAGGCCCTCATTGCAGAGGCGCCGGAGCATCTCCTCGGCAGTCTCTCCGGTCTCGATGGGATAGCGGGGAAGATGGATGGTTTTGAAATCGAAGCTCAGCTGGCAGCGTTTCGCGATCTCCTCCGTGCGCTCGATTGCCTCGCCGAAAGCCGGAAAAAGCTCGCGCATCTCAGCCTCGGATTTGACATACAGCTGATTAGTCTGCATGCGCATCCGTTTATCATCCTCCAGCGTTTTTCCGGTCTGGATGCACATCAGCACTTCCTGGGCCTCAGCGTCTTCTTTCGTCAGATAATGGCAGTCGTTGGTCACGACCATCGGGATGCCTGTTTCCTCCGAAAGCTTTGCAAGGCGGGGGAGAACCGTCTTCTCTTCCGGGAGCCCGTGGTCCATGAGTTCAATATAGAAATGTTCCTTGCCCATAATATTCTGCATACGCAGGGCAAAAGAGCGAGCGTCCTCATAGCGTCCGTCGAGCAGCGCCCGGCTCAGGTCGCCGGACAGGCATGCGGACAGCGCGATGAGGCCTTCATGGTGTGCTTCAAGGAGGGCGTAATCAATACGCGGTTTATAGTAGAATCCTTCGGTAAAGGCCAGGCTGTCCAGCAGGCAGAGGTTGCGGTAGCCTGTCTCGTTCTCACACAGCAGGATCAAATGTGCCATTCCGCGCTGCTGCGCCTTGCGGTCTTCCGCAACATACATCTCGCAGCCAATGACCGGATGCAGGCCCGCGTCTGTCATGGCCGACCAGAATTCGACAGCTCCGTAAAGCACACCGTGGTCGGTGATTGCGCACGAATCCTGCCCGAGTTCCTTGAGCCTTGGGATCAGCCGCTTGATGCGGCAAGCTCCGTCCAGCAGGCTGTATTCGGAATGCAGATGTAAGTGTGAAAACGCCATTATCGGACTCCTCTAATAATCATGGGGAGGGAACTTAAGAACGTTCTCCTCCCCATGGATACATTCACGAAATATAACGACTATGAATCAGTTCCCACTGCTGAGTTTCGCCTGAATCTGCTGCATAAGGCTGGCAATAGCCTGGTCAAGCAGTCCGTTCAGCTGATCTTCGGTGATCCAGTTGAGTGCTTCCTGATCTTTGATCAGGCTGAAGGCCTGTTTCTCTGTCTGCTGAAGCTGCGCGATGAAGGCGGTTGTATCACCGGACTTGCCATCGATCTGCAGATACTCGGCTCCATTGCCGTCATCAAGAATTGAGCAGGTAATATAAGCTACATTAGTGTTGCCATACTGAGTAAGCGTTAATTCAAAGGTAATGTGATCAACATCTTCTTCGGACTGACGTACAGTCATCTCAGAGCCCTGAGCGCGCATGGTGAAAACGCCGTCCTTGAACTGGATGAAGACCATTTCTTGGCCCTGAGCATACATCACGAAGGTGTTATCAGCGTATTGGATGCGGGCGACTTCCTGACCGGCCTGCGCCATGGTCATGAGGAAGCTTTCAGGCATACCGAAATCGCTCATCACAAAGCTCATGTCCATGGTCATTGCTTCCTGACCGTTCTGATAGAGCACCACATGTTCGCTGCCCTTGTTGGGATATTCAAGCCATAAAGAGGTCTTCTCCAGGTTGGCGGCCAGCTCATACTTGATTTCCTGTTCACCGCTCTGAACTGTCGCTACGCAATTCAGGTTAAAAGCTTCTTCCGTCTTCTTTCCATTTACATCCATCAGCATCTTGGCATTCTGAGGCATGTTGAGATCGGCGTTCAAGTTGAATTCACCGGTACTCTGATTGACGGTCATAGTCATTTTCCAGGTTTTGATCATCTCAATCAGCTGTTCACGGCTGCTTTGCCAGACGGCGTTGATCTGTTCCTGATCATAAGTCGCGCCTAACAGAGGCAGATAACGGGCCAGAATATCCTGGAAAGAAGCATCTGCCAACAGCTCGTCAAGAGCCTCGGCATAGAGAATCGAATAGGTTTCAGCATCAAGAGTGATCGTGACGACATCGCCATCTACGCTCTGCTGGAAGGAGGGCTGGATCTTATCAGCCAGTTTTTCAGCCAGCGCAGCAAGAGTCTGGAAGTCAGCCATCAGCTGCTGTGGGTCGATGCCGAACTGCTGCAGATAGCCCAATACCTTTTGAGGAAGATTATTGATGAAACTCTGTACGGTATCGAAGCGCAGCGCCATGG
>JAFSZW010000038.1 GCA_017458865.1 Clostridia bacterium | reverse complement strand
GACGGTGAACGCCTCAGCGAATACATGCCGTTCCATCCATATCGCGGCGCGTTTTCGAAGTATGAGGCGCGCGGTGATCTCACCATGCAGTGGATTATAGGTACCGTAAAACCGCTCATAGACCATGAATACCGCACAATGCCGTTCAGGGAGTGCACAGGCATCGCAGGTTCCAGTATGGGCGGACTCATGTCCGTATATGCCTTTTCGCACTATAACCGCTGGTTTTCCAAGGCCGGCTGCGTATCCTCTGCCATAGGGTTCTGTGCCCCGCAGGTCTTCAGGGATATGAACGAGAGCACCATAGACCCGGATACGCGTGTATTCCTTTCCTGGGGGACACTGGAAACGCGTGGTCTTGAGAATCCGTGGGTGGAAGACCGTCAGAGCCATACATACCGCAGGAATAAGGCTGCCGCCAACAAGATCGTAGACCGCGGCGGCGTCGCAAGGCTTTACTGCCAGGTTGGCGGACAGCATTGCGAGGCGGACTGGGAGAAACAGCTGCCGCTTTTCATGCCGTTCCTCTGGCAGAACAGATAGACCAGATGAGCATAAAGGATACAGAAAAGGTGCAGAGGATCAGTCCTCTGCATCTGGGATAACGTTCATCTGCAAGTCCGGTTCCGTGTCCTTGACGGGTCTGGCATCATCATAATGGGTGAGGAAGGAATACGTCTGGCCCCTGCTCTTCCAGCCGACCATCGTATCGAGACAGCACGAATGAATGCTGTTGAAAATGCTTTTGTCTATATCCGGATTGGTTTGCTTGAGTGTTGCGATGAGGCGCTTGGTTTCAAGCCGTTTGGAGTTGCTGTTGCCGTTTCGCCGCAGGGACTCAGCAGCGTTTTCGGTAAACCTGCAGGCGCACTGGAGAAATTCAAGGTGATTGTAGTTTTTCCAGGCAATGATATCCTCCTCATGAATGCAGTACAGGGGACGGATGAGCTCCATACCCTCAAAATTGGTGCTGTGGAGCTTGGGCAGCATGGCCTGCAGCTGCGCGCCGTAGAACATCCCCATAACGGTTGTTTCGATGACATCATTGAAGTGGTGCCCGAGCGCGATCTTGTTGCAGCCGCGTCGCCTGGCTTCACTGTACAGAAAGCCGCGCCGCATGCGGGCGCAAAGGTAGCATGGATTGTCATCGGCATTGTTGGCTGCCTCAAAGACGTTGCTTTCGAAGATCTCAATGGGGACCTGCATCAGCGCGGCATTTTCGACGATTCTGTTCAGATTGGCCTCGCTGTATCCGGGATTCATGACGAGGAAGCGAAGCTCAAAGGGGACAGTCGTATGCCGGCCCAGTTCCTGCATGAGCTTGGCCAGGAGCATGGAATCCTTTCCACCGGAAATGCAGACCGCAATGCGGTCACCGGGGGAGATCAGCTCATACTGCCGGATGGCATGCATAAATGGTGTCCAGAGTTCCTTGCGGAACTTCTTGTTGATACTGCGTTCGATCAGCTGGCAGGGGGTAAGCTCACGACTCATGTCAGGACCTCATTTCATTCGGATTGATCATGTATGCGGAGCTTATTATACGGTGAAGCTCATGTGATGTCAATTCCTATCATTTTGATATGATTACGTGCACATCTTACAGAAATGGAGTCATGTCATGAACAGTATTCTCAATTATCAGAGCTCTGAGTATGACTGCGGACCGGTAACACTGACAAACGCGCTGCGTTTTCTCTTTACCCGGCAGGAATTATCGCCTGATCTTCTGAGAGGCATATTTCTCTATACGCTGGACACGTTCAATGAACACGGTGAGTGCGGGAAACGCGGGACATCCAGGGCATCCATGAGCTTTATTTCAGAATGGTTCAACGCCTATGGAAACATCAGACAATTCCCAATCCACTCAGATTACCTGCGCGGGAAGGATGTATCGCCTGCAGCAGATGGCGCCATCTGCTCGGCACTGTCATCCGGCGGTGTGGTGATCATCCGCTGTCTGCTTGATGGGGACGAGCATTATGTCCTGCTGACAGGCGTTGAACAGGACGGGATAGCGCTGTTTGATCCGTACGAAACGGAGGCAGTCTACTTTGAGCAGGAAAGCCCGTCAAGAGACGGAATCCGGATAGTCATGGACGAACCGAGGCGGTGCAACCGTGTGGTCAGTGAGACGGTGCTTGACAGCGAAGAGCCGATAGATTATGCGCTCGGACCTCTGGCATCCCGCGAAGCGCTCATTGTGCTTAATACGAACGCATCTGATGGGAAACAATAAAAAAGCAATGAAAAAGACTGAGTGAAAACGGATATGTGGAGGAAGTATGAAGGTATCTACAAAGGGACGGTATGCGCTGCGGTTCATGATAGATATCGCAGAGCATGAGAAAGACGGGCCGGTGACACTCAGGGATGTCTCTCAGCGCCAGGGCATTTCGGTCAAATACCTGGAACATGTCGTGACACAACTGAATCGGTCAGGCCTGATTCTGAGCGTTCGTGGCAACCAGGGCGGTTACCGTCTCAGCCGCACGCCTGCTGAGTATACAGCAGGGGAAATCCTCTCTGCGGTCGAGGGACGAATGTGTCCTGTTGCCTGTCTTGAGCAGGAACCAAACCGCTGCGAGCGTTACAGCATCTGCAAGACGGTCCGTTTCTGGCAGGGACTTGACCAGGCGGTTCAGAACTATCTGGACTCCTATTCGCTTGCTGACCTGATCAATGAGCCGATTCTGAACGGCGGCGATTACTCCATCTGAACCCTGCAAAGCAGGATGTGGCAGCGAAAAACCTGAGGAGAAGCTGAACTGGATGGAGTATGTCTGAGAAATGCATGAAGATGGTGACCTCTCCCTGCGGCAGGATTCAGTATGGTGACTTGATTAATGAGCCGAAACAGGGTAGCGGCGATTACTTTAGCTGATCGCTGTGTGAACAGAATGAGGCAGATTATGAACTGAACAGGGATGACAGATCCGTGAAGCGGATGAAGATGATGATCTCTCTGCAGCAGGATTGAACTGTCGTACCCCTTCCAGATGACAGCATGATTCAGATGATTTTGATAACGAGGGATGAAGAATACTGCACTGGGATACTGGGATACTACTGCACTTTACCTGAATATTGCTTGACAAAGATAGATGTCATGCATTAAGATGGAATAAAGCATGTGATGTGCAATTGGCTGTCGTTGAATCTTTTCTGACAGGAGGATATCAAATATGAAAGTCAGGATTAATGAATCCCTGGATGATTTCAGCCAAATTCGGCAGAAGGGTTTCTATTATGTGGATAAGACAATGATCCTGAAGGAATACCTTGAGGATTCTTTCAGGAGTGCGATCCTTTTTGCCCGGCCCCGTAGATTTGGAAAAACATTGACTATGACTATGTTTCGGGATTTCCTGGATATTCAACAGGATAGCAGGGAAATCTTCAAAGGATTAAAGATCATGGAATATCCGGATGTGGTCAATACTTATATGAACCAATATCCGGTGGTATTTATCTCACTCAAGGAAGTTTTTGGAACCAATTTTGATGCAGTGTTCAAAAATTTTCAGATTGCTGTATCAAGAACGTGTAACGATCTAAAAAAAGTGCTGGACAGTGACCTGTCTGACCCAGTGGATCGGGAAGTATTTGTTCGGTTAAGAAGAAAAGAAAGCGGGCAAGAAGAAACGGAGCAATCGCTCGACATTTTGTGCCAGATGCTGAAAGAACATTATGGGAAATCTGTATTTGTCATCATTGATGAATATGACGTTCCTATTGCTAAAGCTTTAGGAACTACCCATTACGATTGTGTTCAGGACATGATAGAGCATATGCTCAGCTATGTCTGTAAAACCAATAAAAATGTGGAGGCGGTCATTCTCTCTGGCTGTCTATATACTGTGAAAAACAGTACTTATTCGGGAGTGAATAACATTGTTCCACGTACAGTGTTGTCACCTACTTTTGCTTCCTCTATTGGATTTACAGATGAGGATGTCAGGAAGATCCTCAATGATACAGGAATGCCGGAACAGTATGACACAGTCACGGAGTGGTACGACGGGTATCTTTTCGGAAGTGAGAAAATGTTCT
>JAFSZW010000037.1 GCA_017458865.1 Clostridia bacterium | reverse complement strand
TTTGTGCTGATCATCCGGGAGCGGACCAGGGAATTCGCCGTGCTGCGGCTGGTGGGCGCGTCCAGGGGAATGCTCTCGCGGATGGTGCTGGCAGAATCCGCCCTGTGCGGTCTGCTGGGCGGCCTCATTGGCACGGGGCTTGCATCGCTCATGCTGTTCCCGTTTGCGCAGCTGATTGAAAGCACACTGAAACTGCCATACCTCATGCCCGGCCTTTGTCTTATCCTGATACTGGCTGCCGGCACTGTGCTCCTCAGCGCCATTGTGGCTGCGCTGGCCAGTGTAACAGCCGCTTACCGCCTGAGCCGGGTAGATCCCGGTACAGCGCTTCGGGAGGGAAACTGAGATGATCCTACGGGCAGAAAACATCTGCAAACAGTATTTCCGCAAAACCGGCAGTGCCAACTACTTTAACGCCGTCCAGCCGGTCTGCCTTGAGCTTGAGGGCGGCCTGCTGACCGTCCTCACCGGCCGCAGCGGATCCGGAAAAACAACCCTGATGAATATGCTTTCCGGCCTGCTGGCCCCGACATCCGGCCATGTCCGGCTGGGGGACACAGACCTGTACAGCCTTGATGACCGGGCGCTTTCCCGCCTGCGAAGCGAGCGGATGGGCGTCGTCCCCCAGGGGCGGAGCGCGATAGACACGCTGACGGTTCTTGAAAACATCCTTCTGCCGGCGAAGCTCTATGGCCGGCCGCTCCCGACAGATTCGGCCAGCCGCTGGATGGAACGCCTTGGAATCGCGCATCTTGCAGATGCCCGTCCGGCAGAGCTCTCCGGCGGTGAACTGCGCCGTATGGCGATTGTCCGTGCGCTCTCTGAATCGCCGGACGTGATTTTCGCCGATGAACCCACGGGCGACCTGGACGATGAGAACACATCCATTGTTCTGTCCGCATTCCGGGAAATGGCCCACGAGCACAAAAAAATCGTTTTCGTGGTTACCCATGAAAACGACGCATTGCAGTATGCTGATGCGGTTTACAGGATGGACGGCGGCCGCCTGAGCGAGTCCACCACAGCAATGCCGGAAAAGGTATGAACGCTGCGTAAGCATCTGCCAGGCGTGGATGGGAACATTACCAAAATACGCGACAGTGGTAACCTTTTTTTACCGTATCCTGATTTTCGCTTCTTTCCTCGGCGGGATTCTCCTGTGCTTGATTGACGGATAACCAATGACGAGGCAGGCGACAGGCTTTTCTCCTCTTTCAAGCCCGATGGTTTTCCTTGCCTTCCGGCTTATCTTCATGCTGATGATCGTAAAACCGCTGACCAGCACACCAAGTCCCATGCTCTCGGCCTGTGTTTCCATATGGGCTGCTGCCAAAGCACCATTAACATCAGCTCCAAAACGATCCATCGGACTTTTCTTCGCAGAAATAAGGATTGCTACAGGTGCATGATGAAACAGGAAATCATCCTCGATTCGGGTGGTTTTCGCAGCGGACGAGAAGGGTTTTGCAAGACCAATTACTTTCCTGATGGCTGCCATGCTAACTCGTTCAAACTCCCTCATCGTGTTCCCTATCAAAACGGTATATCGGACATTCTGTAGATTTGTCGCCGTAGGACTGTAGCGATCAGCTTCTATGATTTTATGTATCTGCTCCTCTGAAATCGGCTGATCCTTGAAATGACGAATGGTGCGCCTCGACTTGAGTGCAAGGAGCATTTGATCCTCGTCAAACTCAGAGAACGAGCCGTCTGATCACAATCGGAACAGTCATACTCCGGCATGGATATGGCTTCGTTCGGGCAGATAGCAAAGCAGTGTCCGCATTTCACGCAGCCGTCATCCTTTGCCTTTGCCTTTCCGTTCTCCAGATACAGGACGCTTGTCCCGCAATCCTTTACACATTGCCCACAACCGATGCACTTTTCTTCATCAATGGCTATATGCCTCATTGTGGCAACCTCTCATTCTACTCCGTCTTGAATCCTCGTTCATCCGGCTCTACCGGGATCGTCCTGCTGTCCATGTTTTCGATCCGTACATACCGACCAGCCTCTATGCTCATTATCACCCGGTCGATGTTCTCCGGCTCTCCCTGGATCTCCATGGTCACGCTGCCATCCCACTCATTCCGGCATCAGCCTGTACAGGAGTACAGGTCAGCGGTATGACGGGCGCGATAACGGAAACCCACGCCCTGTACCCAGCCGTAAAAGGTGATGTGGCGGCGGATCATCTTGTCACTACCACGGTCAGCATGATAAGGTCTTCCGTTCCATTATTCTCAATCCTGTGTTCGGAACCCTTGTGGCACACATGCATGACACCTGGCTTTAGCTCCTCCGCCACACCATCACAGACAGCTTTGCCGAAACCAGATATGATGAAGTTCAGATCATCGCCGCTTCCCTGTGTGTGTAGTCCGATAGAGCCGCCAGGATGGATCGCAGTCGGGATGATTCTATATGTCCCATTATTGTACATTCGGCAGGTCATTTCTCCTGTGCCGCCATTCATTCCCGGCATGGTCACAGGGGTTATGTTGTTAAAATCGATCAGCATGATACCCTCCCCTTAAACAAAGTAAGGCCCTCCGCCCCGCCACCCCAGTAGAAGGCTTGGGATGGGGATTGGAGGGCATTTTTCTGCCATTTTATTTATCTAGGATTGTTTGAGCCCAGTCAACGAAAAACTCCATTTTTTCCATAGCCTTTTTCGTTCTGTACTCGTCAATTTGTAACTGATTAGGGTAACGAACGTCTACGCTGTAGTTAGAAAGCTCATCTCCCCAATCCATCATCTCTTCTGTGATCTGAACTCCCTTTTCTCTGGGGAGGATGTTTTTGATCTGGTTCAACAAAAAACCAATCTTATGAACCTTTGCCAACCCTCCCTGGCTTCCCAGATCCACATTAACCGCCTTTTCTGCGGCTTGTGAGCAGTGGTAACAGATAATCTCTAATTTTTTGGGATGAAAATCTCCATCATACAGGTAATGCGCGACATCATAATCATCCCGAGCATATGACATCTACTGCTTTGCTTCTTCTTGCTGTGCCTTTCTTCTTTCGGCTTCAGCATTCACAGTTTCCTTTTCGCTCATACCGGCATTCTCCTTGCTGCAGAACTTG
>JAFSZW010000036.1 GCA_017458865.1 Clostridia bacterium | reverse complement strand
TGTTCACAGCGCTATGCTCAATGGTTCGAATCTGCCCAATGCTCTTTTCCCATTCAGCAGCTCCCTCTACCATTACGCTGTAGTATGGAAGCTCCATCCTGTCAGTATTGATGATCTCAGGGAGGATCTCGTTGATTTTTGAGACCCTGTAAAAGTAAAGGGATTGGGACATGTTTTCGCCTTCCAGTCATGGCATCTTTTGCCCGGATGCTGTTTCCGCCACACTGCGTCCCTGATACTACCACAGCAGTCGGTACGCCGTCATTAAACCGCTGGTTTAATGATAATGGGAGAAGTTGGATTTGAACCAACGCAGGCAGAGCCAACGGATTTACAGTCCGCCCCTTTTTGACCATACTCAGGCATTCTCCCGTATACAGCAGGACCTGATGCATTAAAACTACGACACATATTCCCTCAGCCACCGTTTTGCCATCTGAGCCTGGAACCCGGTAATCGCAAAATGTGGTTTCGCCAGCCAGGCCCACTCCGGCAATCGAGGCTGCATTGCATGCCTTTTATCATGTGTGCCATCAAAAGTTCAAACTCCGGACAGTGCTATTTTCCTGAACCGAATCAAATGCAAAATCGGAGGTTCCAGCCCGATTCGAACGGGCAATCACGGATTTGCAATCCGTAGCCTTGCCAATTTGGCTATGGAACCATACAACGCCGGGCAGAGGGATCGAACCTCTTCCTACCGGGTCAAAGCCGATCGTGCTGCCTTTACACCAGCCCGGTAATTGGTGACTCCTATCGGGCTCGAACCGATATTTCAGGATTGAGAGTCCTGCGTCCTGACCAGTTAGACTAAGGAGCCATGAGACTGTTTCGGTGAAACCATGCCTGCAATCCTGCAAATGGCGGACGATGCCCGCATGGTTTCATTAAATGCCTGCACCGGATCATGGATTTGTTCCATGACTGCCTGATCGGGCGTCAGGCGTTGCCCTTACAGCAATCCGATAAAAAACAACCCCTGCGAGATTCGAACTCTGCATTGCCGCCTTGAAAGGACGGTGACCTGACCAATTAGTCGAAGGGGCCACTTTGACTCTCTGCCTGAGTCGATTGAGTTGAGACCCGTTTCCCATGCTGGATGGAAAAATGTCCAGAATACCATCCCGGAGTGTACCCTCATCAGCTTTCCCGGGAGCTGCTGATGACGCGAGTCAGTGCAAACCGCCTGGTATCATGACACCTGACGAATCGTTTTCTGCACCCGTGAAAAAAAGCACCGCCCGTCTCATAGAAGGCAGGCGGTGCTTATCTGTTCCTGTCCGGGTTACCGGATCACACCGTTCACTGATACCTTATATGAGCGCATGAAAAGACCATCCTGGCATTCAAAGCCGGACTGACATTCAGCAAATGCATTGTACGAAACAGTGAAACGAGTGGTGATCATGTCCTGTCCCTTTCCTTTTCCAGGGTCCTGCCCCTATGTTCTGCTGGTACTATAGCACCGCATTGTCCGCCTGTAAATCAACCAGTAGTATAAACTGCGCTGCCAATTTGATTGCAAAAAAGGCCTGGACATTTTCGGAAGTGATGGACGGATGTTTTCAGTTTATCCGGAGTCACCAGGCAGTCCCGCTTTCAGGGAACTTTTTTCCGGGACGAGGTTTCTCTCTCAAAGAACGTGCAATAGATTCTGGAGATGGCTCATTCTGTTTCATCGTCTGTTGCCGTCAATAGAAAAAAGCTGCACGGATCACAGCAAATCTGCATATGCAAAAATCCCCGGAAGCCTGTAAGCTGCCGGGGATAGATTTCCTGGGCGCTGGGAGCGAATTGACAGTGCCCGAAGTTCTATGGGCTACTCAATACTCCACAAAAACAAGTTTTCTGAAGAACGCGCATAAGCTCAATGCTTTGTCTTATGGCCACGTCTCCCTTCAGTACCGTAATCAACATGGAGATACCGCTCTCTGTAAATACTTCATGCCACCGTCCTGCCCCTGAAACGGTTTCCGTGATGTAACAATTTGTGACTTCACCAATTCTGCCAGTTCAGAATCCAACATCACCTTCACACCCCGGACAACACAGATTGTATGAGTGATCGTGTAATTATCACTCACTGCCGTGCTTGAGGGTAGATACCAACTCTCAACATGAAAATAAAGCTGGTTAGAACCTTTCGGCCCTTCTCACTGAATAATCCGTCTTCCAAAGCGCTGAGGCCGCATGTTACCACACTGCTACGCGATCCTCCGGTGCGATATACATGCCGTCACCAGGCTGGATGTCATAAAGGTTCACGAATTCATCAAACTGAGCCAGCGTGGCATTGACACGCAAGTAACGAAGTGGATGTGTATCCTCAGCAATATCGGCGATCACTGAAGAACGGAGCTTCTGACATCGCCAGGTTTTGGCGAACTGCCGGAAAAAGGCATCGTAGTCGAATCCTTCCTGACTGGCAGCAATGGCAAGCATGACTTTCATTCCACCCATATCAGCAATTGCCTCAGTCTGCACCTGCTGACCTGAATAGGTGATCCCCTCCACGGGAATAAAGCCATCGTACCAGGCAGCCAGCTTTTTAGCACGTTCCGTAAAGGCAGCATAATCCGCCTCTGTCCACCAGTTGTTGAGCGCACCATTCTTATCAAACTGAGCCCCACTGGTATCGAAGGCATGGCTGATCTCATGCCCGATGATTGTCCCGATGCCGCCCATTATCTGCTCACGGCTCATATCCTCACTGTATATGTCTCCACACAGAATACCTGCCATGATGTTTATGGAATTGTTCTGAGGGTTATAGAAAGCGTTCACCTGTGACGTTTCCATGGCGAACTGGTCCCATTTGTCCTTGTCCACCGCAGTGTCAATCCGTTCGGACATAAATCTCAGCACATAATCATCAATCGCAGCGATAGCAGCAAGCATACTGCCGCCATCTTCGCAACCGGCAAACTCCAGTTCAGACCAGTCACCCAGTTCATCCGGATAAACAGCATTCACTCTGATTGCATCCAGCTTCTCCACTGCCCTGGCACGGGTTTCCTCGCTCAGCCAGTCTGTTTCCTCCAGAATGGCATGATAATTATCCAGCACCTCATCAATGATCTCAACAATGTCCTGACGCTGCTTCTCTGTACAGTACGTCTGAATATACAGGTTGTCCATGGGTACAGAAAGCAATTCCTTCACCATAAACAGTGCATCATCATCTTCGTTGGCTTCACCGTCTATACCAAAGACGTCGTTTATAATTGCTGTTATTTGCGCGGATGTCTCCCGATCCAGTGAATCCGTCATGGATTCCGCCGCCATGAGCAGCAACCAGTCCCGGATCACAGGAACATTTTCCTCAGTATAAATATCTGCCAGGGCAGCAATATACTCAGGCTCAGTAACCTGAAAGCGTCTGCCAAGCTTGTAAACATACGACTGGATCATGTCAAGGATCGGAAAGCTGCCGGCCAGTTCCTGCAGCTCATCCGGTGTATAGTAGTTGAGCAGGCTGAAGAAATAGTCAGACTCATAATGGGTTGACATGGGCTTGATGTGCTCCGCCATCATTGCTTCAAAAGCAAAGGCGTTCTCAATCACCCGTTCTGCCTCTTCCCCGCTCATGCCAAAGCGTTCAAACATAAACAGACCCATCCGCTGATTCATCTCATAATACAGACTACCTGCCTGTGTCAGCTCAATGTATTCTGCTGAATCTTTGAGCATCAGCGAAGGCGTTGAAATATGTGTAATGCAGATATCCGGCTCGAGATAGTCCGCACCGATACTCACAGTCAGCGGGAAAGAACGAATATAATTATTCCTGTTGAACAGATACGCGTTAAGCGCTTCGATGCTGTCAATGGCCTGAATCGCTTCAATGAATGGCATGGCAGGTGCCACCCCCAGCGCATTTCTATAATCCCAGTCAGTAAACAGTTTATACAGTTTATGCACGAGTTCGGCATCATGTCCGGTCAGGCTCTCGTCCTTCATCAGGTCGATCTTCCGTTCTCTCAGGAGCCGGGCAGAATCCTCAACAGTGCCTGCGGAGATTTCGCCGCTGGGAATGATTGCATCAAGAATCCAGTCCCGGTTGACATACAGACCGAAGTTGTCCCTGAGCTCGACAGTCGTATCCCACGTCACATTTCCCTGAATATCGCTGCACAGCCAGCGTCCATCCAAAACCCTGCCACTCTCTGCCAAAGCCGGAGTCACTGCAAGCACAGCAGCGAATAACAACGCAATCAGTTTTCTCATCATGATCTCATCCTCCGGCAGCACGTCATTCCGCTGCATTCTCAGTTTAAACCGCAGATTTCAGAAATGCATCAATGGCTTGAATGATCTCAGGGGATTCATACAATGTGTCATCCACACCGTAAATCAGCGTATAGCTGAAGTTATCCGCCAGTGTCTCCTCCGGATCAATGACATAGGGCGTATTTCGTCCGAATACCTCCCAGAAATTGGCTGCCTCGTCGGATGTGTACAAGGTATCCAGATCGTCAATCGGGACAAGACCCGTCACCATACTGTTAAAGAAGCTGTCTCCAGGCTCCTTAAATGGCAGGGCTGTCGTAAAAATCACCGTGCATTCGCGCATCTGCCCATTGATATCAAAGGAAGCGTATGAATTATGATGCTCCACATCAGGATTTGATATGATCCTTTCACTGATCGTAGATCCAAATTCATAATCCGTATCCACCACTGTAAACCCCAGAATGGAATACATTCCTGCCCGAAAATCAGGATGATTCCTCGTCAGGCAGTGAAACAGCTCATGAGCAATAATCTCCCGGAAATACTGTATCTTCTCCGGATCATCCTCGAAAGCAAAAGCGAGGACAGACTCGCCCAGATAGATCTGCGTACCATGCGTATATGCCCCGGCGTCACATTCCTCACGCATGGTTGTCTTGGCAAAGACAACATCATCCAGGGCAGGAAGATGATATCCATGATCAAGACAGGTTTTTTCAATCGCACGCATTGTCCCGTCAATAGCAGCTTTTTCCTCATCCGAAAAATCACGTGTCTGCGTAGCCGCAAACGCCAGCATCTCATCAAGCTCAGCATTCTGTTTCTGCATCCGGAAATTCAGATCATTCTGCGTCAATCCCTCATAATACGTGCGATTGGAGATCAACATCGCAGCAGCCTCATCAGCATCTGCGAAGCGATAGTTTAATATCGTCTCCTCGGCATACGCCTGGCTCAGAAAAAGCACTGTCCAGATGATCAACAAGCCAATCAGAATTTTTCTCATGAAACGTCCTCCTCTTTTCTTGAAATCTTCGCCTTCTTTGGTGATCACATCTGCATCCTCTTTGAGGAAACATCTGTCAGCAGTGCAGACCAGATGGATTATTTCTGTCGACTGCAACATTCATTGTATGATTCAAGTATACTCATCCAGATTTGGGATCATCCGGCACGAATGGGATTCTTTTCAGCGCATCCCCCCGAGCACATTGGCTGGCTGGACGGACGCCTAAAAGATGCCTCAGGCCAGTCAGTCAATGGCACCTTGTATCTGCCATCCCGGAGCCGGGAACACTATGCGCCCGGCTTTGTAAAATGACACTATGATGCCTCAGATGATTCCTGCAAAATCATCCGCGCCCACCAGTGGTGAACAGAACAGCCGCCAGCGTCTGTCTGTGTTCCAGCGTTCAGTGAGCGCATCATAATTATTATCGGGTTTGCACAGCAGTTCAGCGACCAGATCAATCTCTTCCAGTTCACGTTCGGTCAGCAGATCAAACCTGTCAAGCCAGAGCGGTGCAAACGAAAATGTCAGTTCCTGATTCATGAGTGCATTGAGATCATAGAACAGATAGCGCGCCGATGCTCTGAGGCCATTTGTTCCCAGCCCATCCGCGTATATGAACCTGCTTCCGTCTTTCCGTCCCTGTCGGATGTCGAGCCAGGTCTCCCCTGCAAAATCAAACTGATCTGCCGGTATATCGTACTGATCAAACGGCAGTTCTCCATCCTTGAAAAAGCCATCCGCATCAATGAGAATCCACCGATTCTGGACCTCATCGAAATACTCAGTCACCCAATGATCCATGCTGATTCCGGGCCGGATATAAGGTGCAAATCCCGCACGGCATCTAGCGGCATAACCCTTTGCCTTCAGGATGGATGCCATGAGCACAGAGACATACCTACAGCAGAGAACCAGCTTATGCTCTGTCAGTCTTGATTCGATGAACCCCCGGCCATCCAGCCGCATGAGTTCCGCCGCCATGGATACCGTAGTGAGGAAAACATCATCCTCGCAACGCATCCTGTACCAGGGATACCGGTTCATATCTCCATACCGCAAATCTGCATTTGCGCCATGATTGCCGTCTTTCAGCGTTACTCTGTGAATAATCTGCGCGCAGACCAGATTCCCAAGTTCCCGAACATCATCCGGAAGGCTCCGAAAAAACACCTCATATGGACCTGCGTACGTAAACCTTCCGGACTCCCGGTAATGCTTCATTATGCGTTCGTTCATGGCAATAATCCTTTCCACGTCAGCTTTCTTTAAGTCTGTCCGTCAGAAAGGTCCCGGGATTCATACCCGTTTTCTGTCCTGTCCTCAGGCATTTCAAGCACTGATCCCGTCCCTTTCCGAAGCAGGATCAGTATAGCCATGAATAGCAAATTCGGCCTGTCATTCTGTGTTCTGTTTTGTCCACGAGAGTGTCGAAACCATCTGTCGTCCTCATCTCAGATAACGACCCAAAACAGTTTGCCTGCACTCAGGTTCAGCGTCGTTTTTGCAGGATGTCCAGCGTATGATTGGACACCCCAATCATATCCTGGCGTTCACATGTCCTGAGGTGGAAATCCATCCATCTCGCAAAAGTTTCATCGTCCATGTCGTCTATCAGTTTCCGGTTGTAATTGGTCATTCCATCTGTCCCGACCAGTTTGATTCGGTCGACTGGAAACTCTGCATCCAGTGCTGCAATTTCCTCTGTTCGTACCATTTCAAACAGATCCTCCGGCCGACTGATACAGTGCCAGTCCTCTCTCAGCATGCCTCGCTCCGTCACATCCTTCAGATGTTCACCCCAGAAGGCATACTGCACAATAGTCGCCTCATTCATGCAGTACGCTGCAAGAATATAGCCACCGGGCTTTGTCACCCGAACCGCTTCCGCAAGTGCTTTCAGTTTGTCCTCCCGCGTATAAAGGTGGTACATTGGTCCAAGCAGTAGCGTCAGATCATAGCTGGAATCCTCAAGCATTGATAGATCCATGGCATTTCCCATGATAACCGTGACAGGCAGGGATCCATCCATTTTTGCCTCAAACAGTTCAATATTGTGCCGGATCAGTTCCACTGCTGTGACCTTTATGCCTTCTCTGGCCAATGCAATGCTGTAGCGTCCGGTTCCAGCACCAACTTCCAAAACAGACGGATTTTGAATGCCCGCCATACATTCGTGGATATACCTCATCGTTGTCAGATACTCCACCTGTCCATGTCGGGAAAGGAGCCGTCCCTCCTCATCATACGCGTTGTAATATGCTTCCAGATAATTCATGTACTTCCCCTTCATGTATCCATCAACCGCAGCCCTGCGTGCAATGGGCTGGCAAATTCTCTGGCCAGGCTGTCAGTTTGTCAGGTTTTGCATCAAAATCATCAGGAACACCGGATCATCTGCAGCCTCGGCGGAAACCCGCCAGGGCTGCAGATGACCAGTCTACTTAGGCCAGTCAACCTGTGTTGTCGAGACCCCAAGCTTT
>JAFSZW010000035.1 GCA_017458865.1 Clostridia bacterium | reverse complement strand
GTGTACGCAGATGCCGCCAGTGCTGCCGCGGCATCGCCGCGCGTTACATGCCTCGTCTGGCAGAGATTGCCGCTGCTGTGCACCCTGGGCGCATTTTCATCCATCGCCTCGGCAATAGAGCAGACGGGTTTCAGTTCCTCATACTCAATCCGAACCAGTTCCTTTGCTGCTTTGAGAATTTCCTCCGTTTCCGCCACGACCAGACAGATGGCATCTCCCACGCAGCGGGTAATGTCCCCGACCCTTATCATGACATCCCAGTCCTGCTGAATGTGGCCGACCTTGTTGTTCGGCACATCATCAGCCGTCAGGACGCCAATCACCCCGGGCAGGGCAAGCGCCTTTGATGCGTCAATGGACAATACGCGGGCTCTTGCATATTTGGAGCGCACGGCAGAAAGGTGGGCCATGCCCTCCATCTCGATATCATCCGGGTACCTGCCGTACCCGAGGACCTTCTCGCGCACATCCACGCGGAACGCCCGCTGGCCAACGCCGTAATGCTCACCGCGCTCCGCCGCCGGGTCTATCTCAGCATCTCCCCGCAGAATCGCCGCTGCCAGCTTTATCCCGTCTATGATTTTCCGATATCCGGTGCAGCGGCAGATATTCCCGCGGATGGCCTTCTTGATTTCCTCATCAGAGGGATCCGGCTTCTTGTCGATCAGGGCCTTTCCGGCCATCACCATGCCCGGGGTACAGAATCCGCACTGGACGGACCCACTGGTGCCAAAGGCATAGACGAACGCCTCTTTTTCAGCCTCAGAGAGTCCCTCCACCGTCAGGATCGTCCTGCCTGCCACTTTTCGGGTGCTCATTACGCACGACTTGACTGCCGTTCCGTCAATGATGACCGTACAGGTCCCGCAGGCGCCCTCGCTGCAGCCGTCCTTGACGGAGGTCAGATGCAGATCATCCCGCAGGTATCTAAGGAGCGGTTTATCCTGTTCCGTGGTACACAACAGCCCATTGACCGTAAACTGGAATTGCTCGGCCATCAAACCTCCTCCTTCCTCAGAGTGTTCAGCAGTCGCCCGGAATCATGTAGGCATATTCGCTCATAACCGCGCCGATCAGGGCCGCGGCATCTGCAGACACCCGGTTAATCTCCTCCATCTTAAGCGTCTTAACCTGACCGTCCATCCGCAGCCGTACGCTGCCGCCGCCAAGCGGGAGGAACCCTTCATTTTCGCTGTTATCAAAGTCCGTTTCCGACCAGAAGAGCGTGAACTTGTCTCTGTACGGTCTGCCATTATACGGACAGAACACCGCACAGTTGCCGCACTCATTGCAAAGCCCGTCGACATGGACGATCTGGGCCTGGCATTTGCCGGGCACATGAACCGCAACATTCGCCCGGTTCGGACAGACATCCGCGCAGACCTCGCAGACAGACGGACAGCCGAGGCACCGCCAGTCAGGCAATCCCGTCTCATCGGCAATGGTGCCCTTCTTGTAGATGTATGTGTCCTCAGATGCTGCCGCGTTTTCGGCCGCATACTTATCAAAGCCGATGCCGCAGATGGCAGATGCAGCCTTTGCGGCATCCGCAATGCCCTCAACCACTGTGGCCGGGCCACGTCTGCCGTCACCGATGGCATACACATGGCTGACCGTCGTCTGCATGCCGTCATCCACCACCGGACGTCCTTTGGCATCCAGCTTGCAGCCGGCCGACTCAAACAGACCGGTGTCAATGCGCTCACCAACCGCTGCGATCACGGTATCCGCAGGAATCTGACATGTCTCGCCTGTCGCAACCGGTGAACGCCTGCCGGAGGCATCCGGCTCACCCAGGGTCATCACGCTGCAGGTGAGGCATCCATCCTTGAACGTTTCAGGCGCCAGCAGTTCCATAAACTCGACACCATCCGCGACAGCCATATTGAGCTCTTCCTCATCCGCCGGCATATACCGCTTTGTCCTGCGGTACACCAGCCGGACCGACGGGCTGCCCGGCAGACGCCTGGCTGCTCTGGCGACATCCATCGCGGTATTGCCGCCGCCAAGGACGACCACATGCTGCCCGAAATCAGCCGTATCCGGTGCTGCCTTGACCTTCTCAAGGAACTCAAGCGCATCCAGGCACTCACCGGAGGCCAGCGGGGATTTCCCGGGACGCCATGCGCCAACCGCCAGGATGACATCCGAAAACCCTTCTGCAAGAAGTTCGGATACGGATGTGATTTCCCGTCCGCAGACAATCTCAGCGCCATACGCCTTGCAGATCTCTATGTCTTTGCGAATCTCCGCCGCAGGGATCCTGAATTCCGGAATGACGTGCATCACAACGCCGCCGGGCTCGCTCAGCCGGTCAAAAACGGTGACCTTTACCCCGGCTCTTGAAAGGAATGCCGCCGCCGCAAGGCCTGCAGGACCCGCGCCGACCACGGCAATGCTCTTGCCTAAAACCTGAGCAGATGGCCTCAGTTTTCCGAATACCGTATCATACGCGCCTCTGGCGGCTGCCAGCTTTGTTTCCCGGATCTGCAGCGCAGATTCGTAATAGGTCCGCATACACTTATCTGCACAGTGATGCGGACAGATGTTGCCTGTAATGAACGGGAGCGGGTTCCGCTCGAGGATGATATTGAGCGCCTTTTCCGCATTCCCCTCCAGCATGGCCTGCAGATAGGCAGGAATGTCCTGACTGATCGGGCAGCCATTCCGGCAGGGAGATGTGAAGCAGTCAAAGAGCGGCAGCGATTTGCCAACCTTGCGGTCCGGCAGCGGCTTCACCGGCTTGGTATAAAGGCCGGATGCCAGAACGCCTGCATCCAGCGCCGCGACTGCTGCCGCATCGACGCCGGCAAAGGCATTGCTGCCGCAGTCCATAACGGCATCCGCGATCTGGCTCATCCGCTGGTATCCGCCGGGTTTCAGGATATTGGTCGCCATGGTAATCGGCCAGATGCCGGCGCCAAAGAGCGATTTGATATTCTCAAGCACCGCACCGCCCGAATAAGAGATGCGAAGCGCACCGCCAAAGGTCTCGCTGATCCTCGCAGCCAGATGAATGGTCAGCGGGAACAGTGCACGCCCCGCCATGTACATCTCGCCGGACGGCAGTTCGCCCTGCTTTACATCCACCGGGAACGTATTGGTCAGCTTGACGCCAAACTCAAGCCCCTTACCTGCTGCCAGCGCGGTCAGGCGTTTGAGCATGGGCACTGCATCCGCCCACTGCAGATCCTCCCTGAAATGACGGTCATCAAAGGAGACGTAGTCAAATCCAAGCGCATCCAGCTTTGACCGCGCAAAATCGTAGCCAAGGAGCGTCGGGTTCAGCTTGATATAGGTATTGAGGTGCTTTTCGGTGATCAGATAAGTGGCAATCCGCTCAATCTCATCGGGTGGACATCCGTGCAGCGTCGATTCCGTAATGGAGGCAGAAATTTTCGAGCTGATTGAGCGCACAAATGCCTCATCCACGCGGCTGAAGCGGTCAAGATTGGCGAGTGCCCAGTCAATGCACGAACGGAAGATATCCGTCTCCCCTGCCTCAATCATATTGTCAATAAAGGTATTGATCTTCTCGGACTTTATACCCTTGAGATCATACCCGACGGACATGTTGAACACAAAGGCATCCGGGTCGCCGAGCTCAAACTCCCTTGCCAGCAGCTTGCAGGCAACCCACGCTTTCGCATACTCAGCAAACGCCTCCGGCACCGTAAGTTCCGTAGACCATTCGCAGTTGTAGCACTCATCCGCTGCGGTGATGCATGGCTTTCCAATGCAGGCTGCGAGCTCCGCACCGTCCATGATCTGCACCGTCTTGAGCTCAAAGAAACGGGCACCGGCAGCGTATGCCGCAATGATATTCTGCGCCATCTGCGTATTGGGGCCGGCAGCCGGACCAAACGGTGCTTCAATCTTTTCAGCGAAGATTGGAAGCGTCTGACCGTTTTTATGCCTGACCAGGGATGATACGCCGAAGATGCTGCCGCTTTTCAGGTATTCCTCAAGAATCCAGTCCATCAGATGCCCGAAAGGCATCGGACGCATGATATCACTCATGTTAAGCTCCTTTCATTTCGGTCCTGTCGTGATGCGCGCTGGCAAGCATCCCGCCCCGCGTACCTGCCGGCTGATTTCACCCAGCGCGCCGGCAGGTTCTGTGAGCGGGACAAAGCGACAGGAGGTCAAACTGTCCTGCGGTCCGGGTGCCCCATCAGTAAGTCCTGTGATTCAGCGCACCCCAGAGCTTTTTGCTCTCCTCAAGCGTCCAGGCGTTGATGCGTTCCTCATCAATGTCCACAAATTCGCGATCTTTGTAAAGGATACGTCCATTAATGATGGTCGTGCGGCAGTTCCGCCCGTTCATGCCAAAGAGCATATGCCCGTCGATATTCTCATCGCTGAACGGCGTAAACGGCTTATAGTCCATGACGATAAGGTCCGCCGCAGCGCCCTCCCTCAGAATGCCGAGCGGTACACCGAAGTACTTCTCTGCGATGATGCGGTTGTTTTTGAACTGCATGGTGACATCCTCGCCCCATGCAACGTTCGGCAGCGCCGCATTGTGCCGCTGGATGATGAGGAACACTTTCATGCTCTCCAGCATGTCGTGTGTATAGGC
>JAFSZW010000398.1 GCA_017458865.1 Clostridia bacterium | reverse complement strand
TTGCCGACAGTCAGGCGCAGGCAGACCTGGGCATTTACTGGCAGGGAGCCAAATGGGCTGCGGTAAAACGGGTCGAGAGAATTGTGGGAAACAGTCATTGGGAATACGCTCCAAACTATTGAATAATGCGCGGTTTTCAAAAAGCGCATCATTCTACAGTATCGGGACCGTGAATGTCAATGTGGTTTACAGCTGAAAAGTGTGTGCAATGAAGCGTGTTTCAGCGGTCAGGTGGATTTTGATAATGCAGCCATTGTGTCATGTTGACACATACGGAAACGCTTCGTAGAATAGGACGTGCTTTGAGAGAGAGGCACAGACAGACGCAGATGAGCGAAACCGGCAGAATTCAGGAGATGACAGAAAACAGGCCGGGTCAGGCGTGATCCGGCATAGGGGAGGCCGCAGGTATGGCAAAATATGCGATTGGAATTGATTTCGGCACACTTTCCTGCCGCGCCGTTCTGGTGGATATCCATACGGGAGAGGTGGCGGCACAAAGTGTTTACCAGTATCCGCACGGCATTCTATCTGAAGCGCTGCCGACCGGGGAGGCATTGCCGCCTCAGTGGGCACTGCAGGATCCGGAGGACTATGTCAGTGGCCTGGTGGAAACCGTATCGGGGCTCATGCATGAGAGCAGTGCAGGGGCGGAAAGTGTTGTCGGTCTGGGAATAGATGCGACAGCATCTACCCTGCTGCCGGTGACACGGGAGATGGTTCCGCTGTGCCATACAGGGGCGTTTTGCCGTGAACCACATGCGTACATGAAGCTGTGGAAGCATCACGGTGGCGAGGCAGCGGCAGCACGGATGACGGAAACGGCAAGGGAGCGAAATGAGCCGTGGCTTGCCTGCTACGGCGGGAAGATCTCAAGCGAGTGGATGTTCCCGAAAATTCTGGAGACACTGGAAAGTGCACCCGCTGTATATGATGCGGCAGATTACTTCCTTGAGGTTATGGACTGGCTGACCTGGATGATGACAGGACAGCTCAGCGTTTCCGCGTGCGGGATGGGATATAAGGCGCTGTATGCGCAGGGGCAGTTTCCTGACAGCAGCTATTTTGAGGCGCTTCATCCTCGGATGGGTGGAATTGTGAGTGAAAAAATGAACCTGCCCATTCTGCCGATTGGCGGACGGGCAGGCGTGCTGATGCCTGAAATGGCAGAAAGGCTGCATCTCCTGCCGGGAACACCCGTGGGGACGCCCATAATTGATGCGCACAGTGCATTGCTTGGCGGCGGCATTACGAAGCCCGGTGAGATGATGATTATCATGGGCACGTCCGCCTGTCATCTCATGCTCAGTGAGCGCGATGTCCGGATTCCGGGCATTCAGGGAATAGTCAGAGACGGCATTCTGCCCGGACTGTATGGAATAGAGGCAGGACAATCATGCCTTGGGGATCACTTTGCATGGGCGCTCAGCACCTGTTTCCCGGAACAGTATGCCGTGGAAGCCAGAGAAAAAGGGATTTCAGGACATGAACTGCTGACGGAAAAGCTCAGGGGATATCGGGCAGACGAAAATGGCCTTATCGCTCTTGACTGGTTCAATGGCGTGCGGACGCCGCTCATGGATTTTGATCTGAACGGGCTCATCCTGGGCCTGAGTCTGTCGACAAAGCCTGAGGATATTTATCTCGCCCTGATAGAGGCAACGGCATTTGGCACCCGGGTGATCCTGGATGGGTTTGAGACAGTCGGCGTCGAGGTGAAGCAGATTGTGCTGGCAGGCGGGATTCCTGCTAAAAATCCATTCATTGTGCAGCTGTATGCAGATGTGCTGGGGCGGCCGGTCCGGGTCTGTGCAAGCGACCAGGCGAGTGCGTTTGGTGCAGCTGCAATTGGAATCTGTGCTGCGTCTCCGGCGGTTACGGGGTATGGGTCACTTGAGCAGATTGTCCGCACGCTGGGCAGAACAGGGGACACAATGACCATGCCGGATGCGGAGCAGTCTGCCCGGTATGAACCGCTGTATGCGGATTATCTGGAGATGCATCGTCTGTTTGGCAGGGGCGGCAGCGAAATCATGCACCGGCTGACGCGGCGGCGGGGACTGTACAAGGGATGAATGCAAATAGCCTGCATTATTCACCGAAAAACGTCGAAATGTCCGCAAGGCTTTCGCAGGCGTGCTGGCAATAAGCGGACCATTCAGGGTGCCATGCCAGCAGGTCCGGGATAAAGCAGACCTGCATCCCGCCGCTGGCACCTGCCTGAATGCCGCTGAGGGAATCCTCGAGCACGAGACAGTCTAAAGGCTGAACATGCAGGCGCTCTGCGGCCAGGAGGAAGATGTCCGGCGCCGGTTTTGAACGGACATGGTCATCTCCGCAGGCAATAACCTCAAAGCGGTTTCCAAGTCCGGCAGCATCAAGGGAGAGAGAAATGCGGTCAAGCCCGCTTGATGAGGCAAGCGCAAAGGGAATCCTGCGTGCTGCGAGCAGATTCAGAAGGTGAGCGGCACCTGGTTTTGCGTTCAGCTGTCCTTGCCTGACCATATGGGCGAAGTGTTCTTTGGTGAGCGTCCAGAACCGGTCTGCATCAAAGGGGGCGCCAATGGCGCTTTCGTAGATCTGTGTGCTGGCCTCAATGGTTTCACCAAGCGTCCTCAGGAAAACGCTGCGATTTATGGAAATGCCCATATCCTGAAAGGCAAGCCGGTCGCATTCGAGTGAGAGA
>JAFSZW010000397.1 GCA_017458865.1 Clostridia bacterium | reverse complement strand
TCCTGCGGAATCAGATCAGCCAGTATCAGAAGGAAACAACCTGTGAACCACGCTGCCAGAACCCGTCCTGCCGGATAAATTAAGCGCCTCATTCTCTGTACCCTTTCATAGCAGGTCCCGTTACGCTTTCGATTCCTGCTTTACGAAGTCCTACATTTTCTGTTCTGAAATTATAGCACATCCATTCGTCCTGTAAAAGTTCAACCTCACACATCATCAGGCCCACTTTTCCCAAAAATCAAGGCAGCCTTTCGGCTGCCTTGTTCATTTTTACTTCTTCTGAACCAGATGGAGTGCAAATCCTGCGATTTCATCTTTCAGATAGATAGCGGTCAGCTTGCCGTCCTTGATATTGGCGCTGGACTCGTCGAAGACAAAGCCCTGACGCTCAAGATAGGCCTTCGCGCGGTCAATGAAGTTGGTCTGGATTCCGATATGGCCATGCGTTCCGCGGAACGGCATCTTCATGACCTCTACACCGCTGCCGGCAAAGATGGATTTGTTGCCCACCTTGATCGGCCAGTTAAACAGCTTGCACAGCTTCGTTGCCGTATCCATTGCCTCAGCCTCATCGGCGCTGTTGATGCCCACATGCACCACTTCCATGCCAAGCATGAGAGCGACTGCAGAGGAAACCAGTGAACGGATGCGATCCCAGTCTTTTGCGGCAAGGGCATCACCCGGCACCATCCAGCTGCCGCCGCAGCAGATGATCTTCTTGAAGGAGAGATAATCCAGCAGGTTCTTCTCGTTGATTCCGCCGGTGGGCATGAAGGTCACATCCACATACGGCGCCGCGATGGACTTGATGTACTTGAGTCCCCCTGCTGCCTCGGCCGGGAAGAACTTGACCGTCTTGAGACCGAGGGAGAGCGCCATCTCAATGTCGCTCGGATTCGAGGTGCCCGGACAGACCGGAATGCCGATCTCCTGGCAGTGCTTGACGGTTTCAGGATTCAGTCCGGGAGAAACAATGAACTTGGCACCTGCAGCCACCGCGCGGTCCACCTGATCATTGGTCAGAACCGTGCCGGCACCAACCAGCATGTCCGGGAAAGCCTTCGTCATATTCCGAATGGCTTCCTCCGCAGCGGCCGTACGGAATGTCACCTCTGCGCAGGGAAGTCCGCCGTCGCACAGTGCCTGAGCCAGCGGCACGGCATCTGCGGCATCATTAATTGCAATTACCGGAACGATGCCAATCAAAGACAGTTCTTTTAAGATATCCATGGGAAGCTCCTCCAATCATTTAATAAAGTCTTCACGCATCGGAGTGAATACATCCAGCAGCGTTCCTGCTTTCACGCAGGCACAGCCATGGACTTTTCCGCTCTCAACGACAATCGAATCACCGGGATGCATGGTATACACCTTATCCTCGATGTGATAGGTAAATTCGCCTTCCAGCACATAGGAAATCTGGGTATGCGGATGGCTGTGGTCTGCACCCACAGCGCCATCCTCAAAATTCACCAGGACGGACATCAGCTGGTCATTATAGGCCATGATTTTCCGGCGCTGTCCGTTCCCCAGTTCAATCCACTCCAGTTTCTCCGGGTTTCCAAATATCTGCATGCTCTCAGTCCACTTTCATTTCAAAATAGTTTGCCGCATTGTTATAGCAGATTCCCTGAACCAGCTCACCCAGAACCTTGTAATCCTCCGGATACTCGCCGTTTTCCACCCATTCGCCGATCAGATTGCAGAGAATGCGGCGGAAATATTCATGACGCGGATAGGAGATGAAGGAACGGGAGTCGGTCAGCATTCCGACAAAGCGTCCCAGCAGACCCAGTGCAGCCAGGGATTCCATCTGATCGCGCATGCCGTACTTCTGATCGCAGAACCACCAGCCGGAACCAAACTGAATCTTTCCGGGGATTCCCTCACCCTGGAAGTTGCCCAGCATGGTGCCGATCACATAGTTGTCCTTGGGATTCAAGCAGTACAGAATCGTCTTCGGCAGGTTATGCCGTGCTTCCTGCTCCGCCAGAAGTTTGGCCAGATTCTCCGCAATGCAGGTATCGTCGATGGAGTCAAATCCAACGTCCGGTCCGTACTTCTCAAACATGGTCGGATTGCAGTTGCGCATGGCGCCGATATGATACTGCTGTACCCAGCCATGGGACTTATACAGCTTGGCAAGTTCCACCAGAATGTACGTCTTATAGGACTCTACCTCCGCCTCGGTCAGCACGGCACCGCTCATTGCCTTGCGGAATGCCTCAGAGGCCACATGCATGCTGGGAACCGCATAGGGAACCGTGTCAAGCGCATGGTCCGCAAGACGGGATCCGTTTGCATGGAAGTACTCAAAACGGCTGACAAGCGCCTTCATCATGTTCTCCAGATTCAGGCACTGAATACCGGATACGCGGGAGAGCTTGTTCATATAGTCGACAAATCCGCCGCGGTCAATATTGATGACCTTGTCCGGGCGCCAGGCCGGGAAGACCTTGAAGCTGTTTCCGGTTTCCTTGGCCATCTTGATCTGATATTCCAGATCATCCACCGGGTCATCCGTCGTACAAATGACCTTCACGTTAAATTTCTCAATGAGTCCGCGGCAGCGGTATTCATCCTTGGCCAGCAGGGCGTTGGCACGATTCCAGATGTCCTCTGCGGTTTCCTCGCTCAGGATATCCGTAATGCCGAATACACGGCGAAGTTCCAGATGTGTCCAATGGTACATGGGGTTTCCAATGCAGTACTTGAGCGAAGCAGCAAATGCCTTCCATTTATCGAACCAGTCTGCATCTCCGCGAATATACTTTTCCTCGACGCCATTAGAAAGCATCACACGCCATTTATAATGGTCACCGCCGAGCATCAGCTCACCAATGTTGGCAAACTTGTAGTTTTCAAAAATCATACGCGGTGAAATGTGACAATGGTAGTCATAGATCGGCATATTCTCTGCATATTCATGGTACAGCTTCTTGGCCACTTCATTGCTCAGCATGAAGTCGGCATCCATAAATGGTTTCATAGGAAACTCCTCCTTATCTTAATTGCCATTCGGCAAAGAATTACAGCGTGACTCCATCCTTGAAAATTGCAATCTCGCGGAAATCGTGTTCCTCGCTTCTGGTCTGTTTCCCGGATGCAATCTCCAGCAGCATGCGGAAAAAGTTTTCCGTCGTTTCCTGCATATCCGCGCCATCCGCCAGAATACCGGCGTTGAAATCAATCCAGTTGCTCTTCCGTTCTGCCAGCGGTGTATTCGTTGCGACTTTCACCGTCGGAATCGGTGCGCCGACCGGCGTTCCGCGGCCCGTCGTAAACAACACCATCTGCGCGCCGGAGGCCATCAGGGCCGTAATGGCACACAGGTCATTTCCAGGTCCCTGAACCAGATTGAGTCCTTTTTCCTTTACCGGCTCACAATAGCTGAGAACGCCTCTGACCTCTCCTGCGCCGCCTTTCTGCGTGCAGCCGAGGGATTTATCCTCAAGGGTTGTGATGCCGCCGGCCTTGTTCCCCGGGGACGGATTTTCGTACACTTCCTGTCCGTGACGGATAAAGTATTCTTTAAAGTTATTGATCAGGGCAACCGTCTTGTTAAAGGTTTCCTCATCCTTGCAGCGGTTCATCAGAAGGGTTTCGGCGCCGAACATTTCCGGCACCTCCGTCAGCAGCGTGGTTCCGCCGTGACGCGTGAGCAGATCCGAAATATTACCAAGCAGCGGATTGGCCGTGATTCCCGACAGTCCGTCGCTGCCGCCGCACTTCAGGCCCACGATCAGCTTGTCTGCCGACACTGTCGTCCGCCTGGCCTGCTGTGCATACCGGGTCAGCTCATCCAGCAGCTGCAGGCCTGCCTCTACCTCGTCCTCAACCTCCTGCGTGATCAGGAATTTAACACGGTCCGGATTAATGTCCCCCAGCATTTCCCTGAAAACGCCCAGGTTGTTATTCTCACAGCCAAGGCTCAGGACAAGCACACCGCCCGCATTGGGATGGTGCACCATGGAGGCCAGAAGCTTCTGCGTATTTTTGAGGTCGTCTCCCAGCTGCGAGCAGCCATACGGATGGACAAAGCAATGAATGCCGTCAACACGATTCCCGTACAGTTCGTTTCCCAGGCGCTCGAGCGTTTTTGCCGTCCCGTTCACGCAGCCGACCGTATTGACAATCCAGATCTCATTCCGGATTCCGACCCGTCCGTCCTCACGCACATATCCCTCAAAGGTCGCTTCTCTGTCCCTGGGCATGCTGCAGGGATGCGGATGATACGAGTACTCCAGCAGCCCGGATAGATTTGTCTTCACATTGTGCGTATGTACCCAGCTTCCTGCCGGAATATCCGACAGGGCATGGCCAATCGGGGAGCCGTACTTGATAATATTCTGTCCGCTGGCGATATCCGTCAGGGCCACCTTATGTCCCGCCGGAATATCCTCATTCAGTGTTACACCCAACACATCAGACCCTTTTGCCAATGGCTTGAGTGCAACGGCAACATTGTCCACCGGATTGATTTTTATCCAATCCATTCTGCATCCTCCTCCGTAATCTGTCCGGAATAGGCGGTTTATCGGAAATGTTTTCTCACAGAACCGCTCCGCTGCTCAGGTTAACGATACATCAGAACCGTCTTCCACTCCGTGTCAACAGTATAACACTCCATTTCAATGCCCGTCAAGAATTTCTCTTCTTGTCACAGCAGGCGTCTCATGATACAATTCCTTCATCAGCACAGTTCTTCAGGGATGTTTTTCAGATTCAGCAAGGAGGGTTTTCCCATGAAAAGACGTATAGGTATTCTCACCAGCGGCGGCGACTGTCCCGGACTTAATGCCTGTATCCGTGGTGTTGCACGCGCCAGCTATTCCCTGTTTGATGCCGAGATCGTCGGCATTCAGGACGGCTATTCCGGATTAATCAACGGCGATTTCAAGGAAATGAATCAGTCCGATTTCTCCGGCATCCTCACCCTCGGCGGCACCATTCTGGGCACCCGCCGCACGCCGTTCCGCAATATGCGCGTGATTGAAGGGGACCATGTGGATAAAGTCAAGGCCATGAAAAATACCTACAAGAAGGCGAAGCTTGACTGTCTGGTCTGTCTGGGCGGAAACGGCACGCACAAAACGGCGAATCTCCTCTCCGAGGAAGGACTCAACATCATCGGTCTGCCGAAAACAATCGACAATGATATCTGGGGAACGGATGTCACTTTCGGCTTCCATACCGCCGTCAACATCGCCACGGATGTCATTGACCGCATTCACTCCACCGCCGCCAGCCACGGCAGATGCATGGTGATCGAAATCATGGGAAATAAGGCCGGCTGGCTGACCCTTTACTCCGGACTCGCCGGCGGCGCCGATGTCATTCTTCTGCCCGAAATTCCGTACAACCTCAAAACCGTTGCCAAAGCCATCGAGCGCCGTGCCGAAGCAGGCAAGGATTTCTCGATCATCGCCGTTGCCGAGGGCGCAATGACCGTTGAGGAAGCACGGATGAAAAAGAAAGAGCGGGCGGAATACCGCGCAAAGACCCATTTCCACGGCATTGCCGCTCGCCTTTCGGAGGAGCTTGAGGAAATGATCGGCATTGAAGCGCGTCCCGTCGTTCCGGGGCATGTTCAGCGCGGCGGCACGCCCAGTGCTTATGACCGGCTCCTGTCCACCGATTTCGGTGTTCACGCAGCCAAACTGATCAGGGACGAGGAATACGGTCAGGCGGTTGCCATGATCGGCAGCAGTGTCGGCCACAATCCTCTGTCTGAAATTGCCGGAAAAACCAAATTCGTCCCCGGCGATGCACAGGAAGTCATGGCTGCACGCAACATGGGAATTTCTTTCGGCGACTGATTCACCTGTCCTTTCGGAAGCAGTTCGACTGCCGGACTGCTTCCGATTTTTTTCATGAAGGATGAACCTTCCCACCGGATTGCAGCCGCCCGACGAAGGGGCAGCAGGCACCCAAAGATCTCCCCCAGGCGGAGACGTCT
>JAFSZW010000034.1 GCA_017458865.1 Clostridia bacterium | reverse complement strand
TCAACCTGGCAGAGGATCAGGTGCTGATGCCCCTCCTTCGCTACGAGAACAGCGTCTACAGCGTCATGTTCCAGATGGATGAGGACAGGGTCATGCTCATGACCTACCGGGATCCGAATCTGGTTAAAACGTACAGCGAAATTTATCCTGTTCTTGGCGATAAACTGCGCGAAGCGCTAAAATTCCTGACACAGGACGAACTGAACGGATATATTGCAAGCGCATATACCTCTGAGGCCATGCCATCTGGCGTGCTCAGCCGGGCCGGCCTTGCCATTCAGAGTGCACTTGAACACAAAGATTATTTCGCTGAGAAGCTTGAAAACATGAAGAGTCTCAAGGCCTTGACTGTGGATGATGTTTTTGAATATGCGGAAATTTTCGATTTGCTGTATAATAACGGCCTCAAGGTAACGGTTACCAGCCCGCAGAAGCTTGAGGAGGCAGGGGACATGTTTGAACGTGTCAACGCAGATTTCCTCGGGTAACCGCGATTAACGGGACATGCTGCAGTGCTCTGAGCCTGGCAGCGGCTATTTTGCAATGCCTGCAAATGCCGCCTGCCAGGACGGGGGTATCGGCGCAGCTGCTGCAGCCTGAGTTCCCGGAACCTGAATCCGATATGCAGATGCGCCGCTTATACCGCCCGAGACGAACGGCTGTCAGATATTGCGCCGCTTCATCTGAAGGCGGGAAGGGAGAAACCATGAAAAAAACGATACTCTGTCTTTTGCTGCTGTGTGCGCTGCTGGTGGCGGGAAATGCCGCAACTGCGGACAGTTACAGCAAAGTGTACGGCAAAACCACAAGCACCATCCGCGTTCGTTCCGGTGCATCTACCACCGCAACGATTACGGACAATATTGTCGGGAATGCCTGCGTCTATATCCTGTCGTCCAGAACAAGCAGCGGCACAACTTTTGTCAGTGTCCGGTACAGGGCAAGTGACGGCTCGCTTCAGACGGGCTGGTGCGCCCAGAAGTCAGGCAGCAAGACATACATCAAGGTGCTGACGGCAAAGGAGGCCCAAAACACATTCGGCGTCTCCGGCGGCAATCTGCCCACAAAGCGCGTGGGAACATTCAGCAGGAAGACCACCACAACCAGCTCCGCCTCGTCGTCCTCATCTTCGTCCTCATCCTCCACGTCATCGTCCTCTGCGTCTTCCACTTCAAAGCTGAGCGTGTCAGCGGTGAAGGACATTCAGACCAAGCTGAAGGCAATTGGGATGTACTCGGGCTCAATCACGGGGAATATCGGGGCCAAGACGACCGCGGCGATAAAGGCATTCCAGAAAAAGTACGGTCTGACAGTGGACGGTATCGCAGGGCAAAAGACAATTGCCAAGCTCAATTCGGTCTATACAAGCTCCGCAGCCGCAAAGTCGTCATCCTCCACATCTACATCCTCATCCTCGTCCGGCACAGTCCAGACAAGCGGAACGGTATATACGCTGAACTGGTTTAAGGCGAAGAACAATGGCATCTTCAAGAAGATTGGTCTGTATGCAGGATACCGTGCGACACTGAAGGACCTGACAACCGGCCTCAGTCTGACCATCCGCATCCAGTCCGCCGGAAACCAT
>JAFSZW010000396.1 GCA_017458865.1 Clostridia bacterium | reverse complement strand
TTGCTGCGTCAGAGCATGTCCTTGACTTCCCGGAATCGGGTTGTACGTATGAGGTGCCGGATGCCTGGCAGACGACGATTGGACAAATCGTTGATTCCCCAATGGACAGGGGCGAAGTACTGGGGTATGACACCGGTATTCTGTTTGGTTATATGCTCTACAGAGCAAGAACCAATGAGGAATCAGAGGCTTATCTTGCTTTCTTGAATGAGCTTAATGCAAAAGACGAAGAGGCTACTGCTGAGCAGTTGGCCATAATAGATGAGTATAATAAGCGAAATCTGGAGATTTTCGAGGTGTATGGTATCCGGGATGGAATCACACTGGACGAGGCAATCACACAAACTCTGGGCGTGGATCCGTACAGTACCAAGATTGAACTTGGAAGCTTCTCGGATTATACGTACTGGCTGTGCATCTTTGATTATGAGTATCCGATTATCTCAGAATATATGAAAGCATGGCCCCAGGAAATGGTGGATGAATTGAAAGCGGTATCAAAGGATGTTGCCGAGCATCCGGAACGCTTCACACTCAAGAAACGGGAAGTGTATTTTACGCCCCCGGCTATAGGTTCGACCATTTCATTTGAGACAGCTGATGTGGACGGAAATGCGGTTTCCTCGGCAGAGCTGTTTGGAAAAAACAAGGTGACCCTGGTTAATATCTGGCGCACCTGGTGTGGCCCGTGTATTGAGGAAATGCCGGAACTTGATAATATCCTCAGGGAATACGCGGATAAGGGCGTAGGCGTTGTCACTTATTGTGCTGATGCCAATGATGATGATCTGATTGCGACGGCAAAGGAGATTGCCTCCGCATATGGATTTACCACACTGGTCTGGTCAAAGAGCATTGAGGCTGCGCTGCCCTGGAACTGCACGCCTATGACGTATTTCGTGGACGGTGAGGGAAAGGTACTTGGCTACCCGATTGCCGGCGAAAATGTTGAGGCATACCTTGCAACCATTGAGTCTGCACTGAGCGGCGAAACAATCACTGCGGCTGTTGCGCCGGCACTCAGCTCAACGCCTGAGACAGATGAAAAGGCGACCTATACAGTTACCGTGCTTGACCAGAACGGCGACCCGGTTCCAAAGGTGGCTGTCGGTTTCTGCACTGCCACAGAGTGCAATTTCCTCAAGTCGGACAAGAACGGTGTCATCGTCTTTGAAGGCCAGCCGTACGCTTACCATGTGGATATCATCAAGGTGCCGTCCGGATACAGCTTTACCGAGCTCGATGACATCTATACAGAAGCCAATTCGATGAGCATGACGCTGACAATTACAAAGGACTGATCTTCCAGCATTTGGGCCAGGATGCAATGCGCACCCTGGCTTTTTTTGATGTGCCATGTTAAATGTTTTATAGGAAGTCTCGGACTCGTGTGCACAGGATGCAAATACCATATGCTGTATCCACCGGGCTAAACCTGACAAAATGCTGTAAGCGGTCAATTGGTTAAGATTGTGTCATGATTCTTGATTTTATCCTATTGTCAATCGCCAGAGGTGAATTCATAATATGTATCAGAATCATTCTTAACGGAAAAGAATGAAAATCATTTGAGGAGGCATTATTTTATGAAAAAGCTTTCTGTGATTCTGGCGATTGTGCTGGCCGTTTCCATGCTGGCCGCGTGCTGTCTTGCTGAATCCAAACCCGATCCGTTTGGAAAGTATGACGAGCCTGTGACAGTGCATTTTGTCCGCAGCACGGATGATACACTGGATGCAAACTTCTTCTCTCAGCACCCAGACAAGACCATGACGGACAACCTCTGGTGCGATCTCTATCGCGACACGCTCAATGTCATCGTTGACTATGACTGGATTGTCAAGGGCGGCGACGAGTATGACCAGAAGCTGAATATTGCACTGGGCGTTGGCGACATCCCTGAGTTCGTCAATGTGAACACCCTGCAGCTCAAACAGCTGGCTGAGGCTGGTCTGATTATGCCGATGGAGGATATCTATGAGGCATATGCATCTGATTTCACCAAGGAAATCATGCTTGCAACCGGCACCTCTCCGTTTGACGCCGCGACGATCGATGGACATCTCTATGGCCTGCCGAACGTCGACAGCACGCTGATGATTGCTGACCTGCTCTGGATCCGCACTGACTGGCTTGAGAAGCTCGGTCTGCCGATTCCGACCACGATGGACGAGGTAATGGCGACTGCTGAGGCTTTTGCCAAGGCTGATTTTGATGGCAATGGCGTCGATGACACCATCGGCATCGCGATTGCCAAGGATCTGTGGGGCCAGCTGTTCAGCCTGCGCGGATTCTTCAACGGCTTTGATTCCTATCCGGGCATCTGGGTAGAGGATGAGAATGGAAACCTGGTCTATGGTTCCACGCTCCCCGGCACCAAGGATGCACTTCGTACACTGCATGAAATGTATGAAAAAGGCCTGATTGATCCTGAGTTCGGTGTTAAGGACGGCGGCAAGGTTGCCGAGGCCACGACTGCCGGCAAGTGCGGCCTGTTCTACGGCGCACAGTGGAATTCCATTTATCCGCTTCAGAGCAATGTTAACCTCGACAAGGATGCACAGTGGCGTGCAGTTTCCATCGTGCCTGCAACCGATAAGCCGCTCAAGGCCCAGACCGACGTGGGCACCCTGAGCTGGACCGTAGTCCGCAGCGACGTTAAGCATCCCGAGGCTGTGGTCAAGATGTTCAACGTCTTTATCGACAAGAACTGGGGCCCGAACAATGAGAACGGTATCTATTATGCACCGCTCGATTCCGAGTCCATCTGGAAGCTGAGCCCGGTAGTTCCGACCAACCCGAACAAGAACAACGATGCGTTTATGGTTCTTGAGCAGTATCGGAAGGACGGCGACGAGAGCAAGGTTACCGGTGAGGCGTACAGCATTCTTGAGAAGCTCAAGGCGTTCGAATCCGGCTCTGAAGAGGGCTTTGCTCTGTGGGGCTGGGAGCGCATCTATGGCGCTGAGGGTGCCTATGGCGTCCTGATCGACTATCAGAACAAGGGCATGCTCCAGGATAACCTGTTTGTCGGCGCGCCGACCGAAACCATGACCTCCCGGATGTCCACGCTGGAAGACCTGCAGGATGAGGTATTCATCAAGATCATCCTTGGCGAATCTGACATTGATGCGTTTGACAAGTTCGTAGATGACTTCAATGCCCTCGGCGGCAAGGAAATCACCGAAGAAGTCAACGAGTGGTATGCCTCCGTCAAGTAAAAGTCTCATAGTGTCCAGGGGGACTGGTGACAATCATCAGTCCCCTTCTTCATTCGAACCTGTACTGGGCATCCCTGGCGCGCCCTGACCGGATGGCCGCTAATTGCCCGATGCAGGACAGAAAGGAAATGCCGTTATGCAGCGAGGAAAGAGATTTAAAAAGGAACTGCCGTTCCATCTGATGCTCCTCCCTGCGGTCATACTCGTCTTTATCTACATGTATGTGCCGCTTGGCGGATTGATTATTGCGTTTCAGAAATTCATCCCTGCCAAAGGCCTTTTTGGTGACCAGAAATGGGTAGGGTGGGACAACTTCATCTACCTGTACCATTTGCCCGGTGCGATTTCCGCGCTGAGGAACACGGTTATTATCGCATTCTATAAAATCATCCTGCACCTGATTATCCCTATTACCGTTTCGATTCTCCTTAGCGAAATCAGCAATCCGGGATTCCGGCGGACAGCGCAGACGCTGATCTATCTGCCACATTTTCTGAGCTGGATCATTATGGGCGGCATCCTGATTGACATTCTTTCCCCGTCCGGCGGAATTGTGAATCGTTTTCTCAGCCTGTTCGGTGTGGAGCCGATCTTCTTCCTGGGCAGCAACGATTATTTCCGGTTCACGGTTATTTTCACGGATGTCTGGAAGGAATTCGGATTCAATACCATCGTCTACCTGGCGGCGATTACCAATATTGATCCCAATCAGTATGAGGCGGCAACCATCGACGGCGCCAACCGATTCCAGAAGATGATTTATGTGACCATACCCAATATGCGTATGATCATCATCCTGATGATGGTTCTTTCGCTCGGCAACGTGCTGAATGCCGGTTTTGACCAGGTATTCAATCTCTACAGCAAGCAGGTTTATGAGACCGGTGACATCCTCGATACCTTTATCTACAGGATTGGTCTGATTGATGCCCAGTTCGGCGTTGCAACGGCCATGGGCATGTTCAAGTCCGTTGTTTCCACACTGTTTATTTCCATCAGCTACTACTGTGCATATCACTTTGCGGACTACCGCATCTTCTAGGAGGCAGTCATATGGTTGAATCAAAGCACTGGTCAAGCAGACTGTTTGTGATATGCAATTACCTGCTCATGACCCTGTTGTCACTTAGTTGCCTTATTCCGCTTATTCACATCCTGGCCATATCCCTGTCTGATTCTGCAGCAGCGACCGGCGGTCTGGTTGTTCTCTGGCCGGTCAACTTTACGTTTGAGTCATATGCGTATGTAGCCCGCCGCGCTGCCTTCTGGCAGTCCATGGGCATCTCCATCCTGCGCGTCCTGGTCGGTGTTTCGCTCAACATGTTCTTCTGCATCATGTGCGCCTATCCGCTCAGCAAGGACAAGGATCAGTTCCACATGCGCACGTTCTATGCCTGGTATTTTTTCCTGACGATGCTCGTATCCGGCGGTCTGATTCCGCTGTACATGGTCATCCGGCAGACCGGCCTGATGGGCACGTTCTGGGCACTGGTGATCCCCGGTGCGGTACCGGTATACAACATCATCCTGCTCCTCAACTTCTTCAGGCAGACGCCGAGGGAACTGGAGGAGGCGGCCATTATTGATGGTGCAAGCCAGTGGCGCATCATGTGGCAGATTTTCGTGCCGACCTCGACGGCAGCACTTGCAACCGTTGCACTGCTCTCGACGGTTTATCACTGGAACGAGTGGTTTAACGGCATTCTGTACATGAAGACGCCGGACCAGTATCCGCTCCAGAGCTATCTCAGAACCATCGTCATCGACATGAAACTGACCAATATGGGCGCCAATGACTGGCAGGCCCTCGCGCTGGTCTCGGATAAGACGGTCAAATGTGCACAGATATTCCTCGCATCTCTGCCCATTCTGGTTGCCTATCCATTCCTGCAGAGATATTTTGTCAAAGGCATGGTCCTCGGATCTGTTAAGGGATAATCAATTTTTCTCTTTCCAAAGTCTCCTTTTCTGTGTATACTGACAGGTGCAGAGCCTGCAGATGTCAGTGATACGGGAAAGGGGACCTTTTTTTGATACAGAAAACTCAAAAACTCAGCCTTAAGAAGTCCGCATTTGTTCGGCTGATTGTCATTACGGTCTGTGCGGTCCTGATCTTTTACATCATCGGACTGACCATCAACAATGCCGGCATGCAGAATGTGCGTGCAGACCTCCAGCAGGCGCTGGTGACGCACACGCAGTATATTGCCAATCAGATTGAGCAGGACTTCAACCGACTGGATTTTTTCATGCTTGAGCTTATGTCCGACAAGGAGCTCATGCGCTATGCACTTTCCTATTCACTGCTGGATGACTATGAACGGCTTTCCTATATCAAATCGCTGGCAGACAGGGAATACATGATCAAAAGGTCCTCGGATCTGGTGGACATGGTCAGAATCATGCTTCCCAATCAATATAGAACCATCATTACTGACCAGGCACTTTACACCGAACTGGACGAAACCATGTATGCCGAGCTGCTGGCCAGATCAGCGCGGGGCGGTGTTTCCTATGCGGACTGGGACAACCGGCTCTGGATGCTCCTCGTGCGGTATGATCAGAACAGGCCGCTGTTTATGATTGCCATATCCATCTCACCGGACAGTCTGGCTGAGCGCCTGTCTCAGCTGCGAAACGAACAGGTGGACGGACTGGTGCTGCTGAGGGAGGACGACAACGTCTTTGCCTCAAGCGGCGACGGTCTGAGCCTTCTTGATGCACAGCGTGCGCCGGTGACAAAGCCCCAGCAGTCGTTCTTCTTTGCTTCTGCGCAGCTTGAACAGATGGGCATGCATCTGTACGGATACAGCCGCGTCAATGAGAAGCTGGCGCCGTTTGTCACTTATCGCATGAATCTGTGGGTACTGTCTCTGATTGCTCTTGTGCTCATGCTCCTGTACATCCTTTATTACTGGCATGCCATCATGCGCCCGATCAATGATATCTTCAATACAATGCGCGCGGCAGGGGAGAACGGAAACTTCCTTATCAAGACGACGCAGAAATCGGAATTTGACGATATTTACGCTCAGTACAATGAGATGGTTGAGCACATTGAGGAGCTGGCCGGACAGGTGTATGAGGAACAGTACAGAGCGCAGA
>JAFSZW010000395.1 GCA_017458865.1 Clostridia bacterium | reverse complement strand
GGGCAATCCTTCCGTCCCTGCTCCTGCCGCGGTCAATGAGAAGATGATTGAACTGCTCCGAAATGAAAACCCGCTGCTGGTCCATGGATACAGCCCCAGCCTCGGCATTCCCGCCGTCAAGGAAAAGCTGGCTGCCTCGCTCAACCGCCGTTTCGGCATGAACTACAAGGGCACCGATATCTTCCCCACCAGCGGTGCTGCAGGTGCGCTGGCACATGCCTTCCGCCTTGTCACAAAGCCCGGCGATACCATTCTGACCTTTGCACCCTATTTCCCGGAATACGGCCCATACATCATGCCGACCGGCTGCAATTTCAGAACCGTACCGGCAGATACAACGAGCTTCCAGATCAACTTTGACGCACTGGATGAGGCGTTTACGCCGGACGTCATGGCGCTGCTCATCAATACGCCGAACAATCCCTCCGGCGCCATGTATTCTGAGGAGACGCTCCGCCACCTCGCTGACTTCCTGATTGCTAAGGAAAAGGAATGCGGCCACGAGATCTGGCTCATCTCAGACGAGCCCTATCGCGAGATCGTCTTTGACGGCAAATCCGCGCCGTATGTTTCCTCGTTCTATCCCAGGACGCTTTCCTGCTATTCCTACTCCAAGTCCCTGTCCATCCCCGGTGAGCGCATCGGCTACCTGGCCGTGAACCCAGCCTGCGGCTGCTCAGATATGCTGGTCCAGATGTGCGGACAGATTTCGCGCGGCATCGGACACAACTGCCCATCCTCACTCATGCAGCTGGTTGTTGCGGATACCTGTGACCTCACCTCGGATCTCAGTGTCTACGAAACCAATATGAACCTCCTGTACGACGCGCTGACCGATCTGGGCCTTGAAATCGTCCGTCCGGGCGGCACTTTCTACATGATGCCCAAGTGTCCGGAACCGGATTCCAACGCATTCTCCCGCAAGGCGCTCAAGTACAACCTGGTGCTTGTCCCCTGCGACACCTTTGCGTTGCCCGGATATTTCCGCATCGCATACTGCACCGACACCGACAAGGTTGTCCGTTCCCTGGATGCGTTCCGCAAGTTTATCCGAACTGAATACTGATTTGTCCATGAGGGAGTGCCCGCCGGCACTCCCTTTTTCCACCCTTTCAGTCTGGCATTGTTAATCATTCCTCATAAGACAGAACAGGAGCTCGACAAAAACCACTAATTTCAAATCGTCCTCTTTCACTTTTTTTACAAATCTGCAAAATCCACACTTTTTTTGTTTACTGCCCCCGTGTTTTTGGAATATACTACCTCAACCTTTTTTAGCGGTCTGTTCGCATTTTTGAGGCAGGAAATGCCTGCTTTTCCTTTCCGGGAACAGGTGCTGTACTGCGGTTCTAAACCGCCAGCACACAGGCTGCAAAAAGGCGGGCCTGCCAGGCCCTTAATGGCTGCAGCGCATGACAAATAGCTGCACAGGAAGACCCAAAATGTGACAATAAAGAGGAGGTGTACTCATGAAACTTTATCTGACCGGCGATCCCTGCACGCAGGAAAGACACTGCTATTATGTTGAGGGAAACAATGTCTCATTTATCGTGGACTGCGGCTTTCAGCGGCGGTATCCCGGCGATGAGGTTCCACATCTGACGGACAGCCAGATCAGGAGCGCATCCTACCTTTTCCTTTCTCACTCCCATGAGAATCAGTCCGGTGCACTCCCCTATCTTTACGCAAACGGCTTCACCGGCCGGGTTGTCCTGACTACGGAAACTGCCCGTCAGATGTCTTTCCCTATGGATGATCCGCTGATTCTCGAGGCGCTCAATGTTCCCTATGAGCCTTTCTTCCTGCCCGGCGGGCTTGAGGTCATCTGGGGCCGGAGCGGCCACTGTTCCGGCAGCGTCTGGCTTCGCTTTGAGGAAAAAGGCCACAGCATTTTCTTTTCCGGTGATTTTTACCGCAGTGCACGGGTTCATGCCTGCGATCCCATTGTCGGCCAGACAGCAGACCTTGCTGTCCTTGACTGCGACTACGGTCTTGAAGCCGGCAATTCCCGGGATGACCAGGTTGCGAGTCTGACCTCCGTCGTCTCTGACGCGCTCTCGGATGGCCGTCCGATTCTGCTTCCCGTCCCGAAATTCGGACGCGGCATCGGGATACTGACCTATCTGTGCGAGTCCTTCCCCCATACTGACATATTTGCCGATACCCACTTCATCACGGAGCTCGGGCATCTGGATGCCTCAGCATTCTGGGTCCGTCTGGATTTCCAGGATACACTGGACGCCGTCTATGTCCGTTCCATTCCTGAGGATTTCATCGCGCTTGGCATCTATTTCCTCAGTGACCCGCAGGTGGACAGTCCGTCCTCCCTGCAGCTGGCCCAGCGTATTATGGCATGCGGCGGCAGGGTTATCTTCACCGGCACCGTCGAGCCGAACTCGCGTGCCTCTCTCATGCTTCATTCCGGCCAGGCAGAGCTGATCCGGTACAGTGTCCACTGTACACAGGCAGATATGCTCAAAATTGCCGCTCAGAACCGCTTCCGGAAGATCATCGCATACAATTCCGATTATGCGCCGGAACTGCCGTTTTATGAATTCTGAGCCGCATATTCAAAACCTGCAGACATTAAAATCCCCGGCAAAGCCGGGGATTTTTTATCTGGTTTTGAGCATTTCAATGAGCGCCTCTGACATCTTGTCCCTGTCGCAGACCATGTCATGACGAACAGGAAGTCCTGGCAGGTTCTTGATGACATCCGGCTCCCTGGTTCCGGTCAGAGCAGACAGCTTGACGCAGCACTCAAAGTCATCCATCGTATCGACATCAAGCGCGCCGATGGATCTGAGCACCGCCGGTCCAAACTTGTACGGGCTTGCCGTTGAGACAATGACATGCTTGCGCGTATCGCCGGTGCGTTCCACATATTTGCGGAGAACCGCTGAGGCAACTGCCGTATGGGTATCCATGAGGTAGTTGTTCTCATGCCAGCGCCTTGAGATTTCGTCCTCAAGCGCCTTCTCATCCGCATAACCGCAGGCATATACTGCCTGCAGACGGCGCAGCATCTCACCGTCAATCTGATACCGCTTCTCAGATGAGAGCTGACGCATCAGGTCGGCCGTGCACAGGGGATCATTCCCCGTCAGTGTAAAGATCAGCCGCTCAAGGTTTGAGGAGATCAGGATATCCATGGACGGCGCAACCGTCTTGTAGAACGGCCGGTTCGAGATATCATATACGCCGGTTTCGATGAAATCGGTGAGCACCTTGTTGGTGTTGCTCGCGCAGATGAGTCTGCCAACCGGCAATCCTGCCCGTCTCGCATAGTCCGCTGCCAGGATATCGCCGAAGTTGCCTGTCGGCACGCAGAAATTGACCTCTTCACCCGGCTGGATTTGGCCGGTCTTAATCAGGTCTGCGTATGCAGAGAAATAATAGACAATCTGCGGCACCAGACGTCCAAAGTTGATGGAATTCGCAGAAGACAGAACACGTCCCTGTTCATTCATCACGCTGGCAAACTCGTTGCTGCCAAAAATCTGTTTGACGCCGCTCTGCGCATCATCAAAATTGCCCCGGACAGCAATCACATGCGTATTTCTGCCGCCCGTTGTAACCATCTGCAGGCGTTGTGCCCGGCTGACGCCATCCTGCGGATAGAACACCGCGCATCGGGTACCCGGCACATCCAGGAAACCCTCGAGCGCTGCCTTGCCGGTATCACCACTGGTCGCAACCAGAATGAATATCTCGCGCTTCTCACCGTTCTTCTTCGCGCTCAGCATGAGCAGATACGGCAGGAGCTGCAGTGCCATGTCCTTAAACGCCAGCGTCGGTCCGTGCCACAGTTCAAGGGCATAGGTCGCATCATCCAGTTTGACCAGCGGCGCAATCCGTGCATCATCAAAACCGGTTCCATACGCCCCGTGAATCGCCTCTTTCAGCTCTTCCTCCGTGAAGTCCGGCAGAAAACGGGACAGGATTTGAAGCGCCCGCGATTCATATGGCATATCCGCAAGCGCTGTTATGGTTTCCATCGGAAACTCAGGAAATGTTTCCGGTACATAAAGGCCGCCGTCCGGTGCCAATCCGCGCAGAATTGCCTGTGACGGCTGAACCCGTTCACTTCCTCTTGTCGATCTCATCATTGTATCCCCCACTGTGCAGCACGCGCTGCCAATTCTTTTTCAAGCACACTGCAGTCCGGCCGGTATCCTGAAACAGATCTAAGCCCCGGCGGACTTTTCTGTCCTTTGTGTGCTTCAGCTTTTCACGACAACGGATTATACACGTCGTGCCGCTTTTTCGTCAAGACACAGAAATGTTCAAAGGTACAACAGGCTGCATCGCATCATTTACAAACGATTCCTGCCCATCCTCACCAACGGCTCCATGCAAAAAAGTACCTCCATCTGCACCATTTATGCGGGCAGATGGAGGTCAATCATGATTCAGTTTTCAGTCTGACTTCCCTGAGAGATGACAGACGGTAAACAGCAACATGCGCATGACAGACAATCATTCCTGCAGCATTATGCCTGTCCGCAGATCATAGTCTATCCGGTTATCAGATGAAAGAGGGCGGATCACTTCTGAATTCTGGTCAGACCTTCAAAGCTGTATGTGGCCTCAACGAGAATCTCAGGTGAATCCGTGACGATGCTCCTGTACTCAGGACCGGCATACTGTGCCATACCGCCAATGTTGTAGATCTTGGTCATATCCCATCCACGGGCATTGAGCAGCTTCATCAGGTTATTGACGCGGCCGCCGCTCTGGCACATGAGGAAGATAGTCTTGTTCTTCGGGAACAGCGCCTCGAGAATTTCATCGGACTCCTCATAAACCGGCACCGGCTCCTCTACCGTTCCGCCATAGAGCTGCGGCAGAGACGGGTCTGTATTGGCATCTGCGTTAAAGATCAGTGCAAAATACGGGATGCACTCAAAGTTCCTGATATGCTTCTTGGCATAATCCGCATAATCGCGAAGGTCAATGTACATGACATCGGTGCGTCCGAGATACTGCATCAGGTTCCCGCTGTTGATCGCGGAGCAGGTCGGACCAAAGTTTCCAGGCTCACAGAACTTCTCTTCTGTGTCGTCTTTGTTTGCCTTGTAAGTCTTGGAGGTGTCTACCGGGTACGGAAGTGCAACATTGTCGAGCGCAACAGCTACAGCAGCCGTTGTGGACTCAGAGGCCTTCTTGTCCTCAAACACAGCTCTCAGCGTAGCAGAGGTCGGATCGCCATCAAAGAAAGAGTCGGTCGCGTGATAGGCATACAGTGCCTGCAGGATGCGAAGGATGTTGTTGGCAGAAACCGTCGCGCCGGTCTTTGCATCGATCTCGGGAATGTCGTCAACCGTGCTGGCATTCATGAGATCAGCGTAGGTCTTTCCAACATAAACCGGAATCTGCTCTGCCTTGACGTTTTCATAGGTCGCTTCCTGAGCCGTCGGCGGCGGGTTGCTGTCTCCCCAGAAACCGCCAAGATAGTGTTCCGTAGAATCAAGATCGAAACTCAGTGTGCGAATCTCGGCATCCTCAATCTTGCCGCTTGAGGGCAGCGTCAGCTCAACATAGGCAGTGGACCAGAGGTTGACATCTGCACTGCGGCAGGTGCAGGAGATAAAGGTTACCTGATACTTGATGTAATTGCGTGCAACATACTTGAACGGAACAAAGGCATAGAAGAGATCCTCGTCCTTCGGGCCGTCGATATGGTTGAAAGGAATTACTGCCACCTGGTTTGCCTTGCTTCCCTCACCCAGCTTGGCTGAGTTGTTCAGGAAGCTGTTGACCTCACCAAGAGACAGTTCATCTGCTACTGCTGTGGAAACAAGCAGCACCAAAAGAAGAAAAGCGGCGAGAATGATTTTTTTCATGTGTCGTTCCTCCAATTGTGTTGCCCCATTTGAGGGGAGCAGTTTTGTAATGCAGCCGCCGCACCTGTCCAGATCGCTGCGATTCATTCAGGCAAAGCGGTCTTTCTGTTTCTGCAGGAAACAGTTTCAATCTCATTGTACCATGGTTTTGACCCAAATGTAAGTGGCAAAACTGATGACTTTTCAATAAAAAAAGGGATCGCCCGTCCCTCATTCCAGGCTCTCCTGGGCGATGCAGTATTTGTCCGGCCTTTTTACAGTCTTTCCCAAATCTATGGGCATTTCGAATGCTCAAAAAGCTGCCCTTCCAAACGGAAAGGCAGCCTGTATTCAGTTGTCGTATGCCGATATTCCAGGGCAACCGTGAGATCAGATCAGATACTTGCGGATGCACTCCGGAACACTGGCCGGATCAGCGCTGTAGCTGATGACCACCTTGCATCCGGCCACCGCTGTCAGCTTCTCAAGCTTCGCAAAGTAATCAATGATTTCCTGCTCATCTGCCGCCTGGAGGAGTTTGAGGAAGCTGTCGATAAACAGCACATCAATATCATAATTTCCAGCAAGAATGCCTGCGATGAACCCGTAGAACGGCTGAGCGCCCTTTACGGCGTACTCACTTGCGTCGACAAAGCGGATCTGCG
>JAFSZW010000394.1 GCA_017458865.1 Clostridia bacterium | reverse complement strand
CTGCGTCTGGATGCTGCGGGAACTCGGTTATGATGTGGTCATTATCAACAACAACCCGGAAACAGTATCCACGGACTACGATACGGCAGACCGCCTTTACTTTGAACCGCTATTCGGCGAGGACGTCGAGCAGATCCTGAGAGCGGAGCAGCCGATTGGCGTGGTTGTGGCCTTTGGCGGCCAGACGGCCATCAAGCTGACCAAGTACCTCGACAGCCGCGGCGTTCACATCCTCGGTACCTCGGCAGATGGCATTGATCTGGCAGAGGATCGCATCCGTTTTGATGCACTGCTTGAGCAGTTTGGCATCAAGCGCCCGAAAGGCCTCTCGGCCCTTACCATGGATGAGGCCCTGACGGCGGCCAATACCCTTGGCTATCCTGTGCTGCTGCGTCCGTCATATGTCATTGGCGGCCAGAACATGACCATTGCCCGCTCGGATGATGCTGTCCGGACGTACATGGCCCGGATTCTTGAACACGAGATTGAAAACCCTGTGCTTATTGACCAGTATCTCCCCGGCACGGAGCTAGAGGTGGATGTGGTCTCGGACGGACGGGATGTCCTGATCCCCGGCGTCATGGAGCATGTTGAACGGGCAGGTGTGCACAGCGGTGATTCAATTGCTGTTTATCCGCCGTACAACCTGAGCGACAGGATGCTGGGCGTGATCTGTGACTGTTCAACCAAGCTGGCACTGGCGCTTGGCACCCGCGGACTGGTGAACATTCAGTACCTCATTCATGAGGGGGAGCTGTATGTCATTGAGGTCAACCAGCGTGCCTCCCGGACGGTGCCGTACATCAGCAAGGTAACCGGCGTGCCCATGGTGGACATTGCAACCCGGGTAATGCTTGGCGAGCAGCTGAGTGAAATCGGCTGCGGCACCGGACTCTATCGGACGCCGCCCTACGTTGCCGTGAAAGTGCCTGTCTTCTCCTTTGAGAAGCTGAGCGATGCCAATTCCATGCTGGGGCCGGAAATGAAGTCGACAGGCGAGGTACTGGGCATTGGCAAAACAAGTGCGGAGGCGCTCTTCAAGGGCCTGATTGCTGCCGGATTCCATCTGCCAGGACGGCATGAGCATGCGGGCATTCTCATCTCTGTGGAGGAGAATGATTACCAGGAGATTATCTCGCTGGCCAAGCGTTTCCATGATCTTGGCCTCGTGCTGTATGCAACCAGCGGCACGGCGGATGCCATCCGGCAACTGGGCATTGAGGTGACCTCAGTGCCGAATGCGACGGAGAGCGATACCCTGATGCAGCTCCTTGAAAACCGTCAGATCACCTACATCGTCTATACCGGTGCGGTTAAGGATACGACGGTTGGCGACTACAACATCCTCCACCGCCGGGCGATGCAGCTGGGGATTCCCTGCCTGACCAGCACAGATACCGCCGGTGCGCTGGCCGAGATCATTGAAAGCCGGTTCACGGATGAGAACACCGAACTGGTGGATATCAACCACATGCGGCCGTGGCGGCAGCGTGTCCGGTTTGCCAAGATGCAGTCCTGTGGAAATGACTACATCTTCATTGAGAACTTTGACGGCACGGTTTCCTGCCCCGAATCCCTGTGCATCTCGCTGTGCACGCCGCATTACGGCATAGGCGGCGACGGCGTGGTGCTCATTGAACGGTCCCAGGTGGCGGATGCAAAAATGCGGACCTTTAACCGGGACGGCAGTGAGGGCCGCATGGCCGGCAACAATATCCGTTCAGTGGCGAAATACCTCTATGACAAGGGATATGTTCACAGCACGTCCATGACCATAGAGACGCTGAGCGGGATTCACCGTGTCCATCTGTATCTGCGGGACGGCAAGGTCAGCTCGGTATCCGTTGATATGGGCAGGCCTGTTTTTGATCCGGCAAAGATCCCGGTGCTCAGCACACTGCCTGAGGTCATCCGCGAGCCGATTGAGGCGGCCGGACAGACGTGGCAGATGACCTGCGTATCCGTCGGCAATCCGCACTGCGTTATCTTCCTTGACGCGATAGACGGCCTCAATCTTGAGGAGATCGGTCCATGCTTTGAGGAGCATGCGCTGTTCCCGGAGCGCATCAATACCGAATTTGTCCGTGTGGTCAACCGGACGACACTGCGTGTCCGGGTGTGGGAACGCGGCAACGGTGAGACGCTTTCCTGTGGCACCGGCGCCTGCGCGGCGGTAGCGGCAGCCATCCGGAATGGATTCTGCGATGCGGGAACGGATATTACCGTCAAGCTCCTTGGCGGTGATATGACGGTCAACTGCAGCGAAAAGATCTTCCTTTCCGGGACAACGACCCTCGTCTTTGAAGGCGAGTTTGAACTGTAACATATGAAAACTGCCGGCTTATTGATAAGCCGGCTGTTGTTAAATCCAGGGAAAAGGAGGTGATAATATGAATTCACTTCACATCCTTTTTGCCTGAAATGCATTGACAGAATGCCGAAATGGTCTTATTCTGTAAACGGTTCCTGGTGCATCTGGCATGCAGGAACACAGGGGACTGATATGGATGCAGCCCCTGTCAGAGCAATTGAGAAGGACGGCGTGGACCGGATGGAAGAGAATGGATATCGAAGGGTTGTTCCCGGTGAGTATGTACGGGAAGGCCTTGCAGATGGTCGCCTTGAAGTGTTTGAGGCTGTAAAGAATGCCTATATTACAGCTGTGAAGGCACGGGAAGGACAGAAAGTCTTATCCTGGAGTGAGGATAAGAACGGGGATCCGGTTCTTGAAAAAGTCATAACGGTGTGCGCGGATGAGGAAACAGGTGAAACCGGCTGGACGGCGACGAAAATAGATGCCGATGGGAATCCTGTTGTGGACCGCAACGGACATCAGAACCAGTGGGTCATAGATGATGAAACCTTCCACGAAAAGTATGAGGCGTGCAAGGAACAGCCAGGCCGGTTCAAGCCTGTTGACGGCATTCAGAAATTTGTTGAAACGAAGGAGCCGCTGATTATTTCCCAGTGGGGCGAGGAAATGAAAATGCCGGAGGGCAGTTTCATTAATGTCACGGACCCGGAGGATATGTACGCGATCAATCCGAGAGACTTCAATGATACCTATACGCGGATTGGGCAGGACAGGAAATGCGGATGCTCCGGCTGACTGGTACCTGCTGTGTCCGGCAGGGAGCAAAGCGCTTTCCTGACAATCAGGACGAACGAATAATGGCTGACTGTATGCAATGAAAAGATGGTGTTGAATGAAGAAGGAAAAAGAACTGATCCATGATCTGACAACAGGCAGTGTTCCGGTAACACTGCTCAAATTCGCGCTGCCGCTGTTTCTTTCAGGCTTTCTGCAGATGGTTTACAATATGGTTGACATGATCATTGTCGGCCGCTTTGTGGGCACAGAAGGCCTTTCGGCGGTTTCTATCGGCGGTGAGATGCTCCAGCTGATCACGTTCGTGGCAATGGGGTTTTCAAATGCAGGTCAGATACAGATATCACGATATGTCGGCGAGGACCGGCGGGATAAGGTCGGTGAGAAGGTCGGCACCATGTTTACGCTGCTCATGGGGCTCGCGGTGCTGCTGATGATTGCATTCCTGTTTACCTACAGGGGGATCATCAACTGGCTGAATACACCGGCGGAAATCTGGGAGTACACCAGGCAGTACAGCGTTACCTGCGTATACGGCCTCGTCTTTATCTATGGATACAATCTGGTGTCTGCTATCCTGCGCGGCATGGGCGATTCCAAACATCCGTTTGAGTTCATTGCCATTGCAACGGTAATCAACATCGTG
>JAFSZW010000393.1 GCA_017458865.1 Clostridia bacterium | reverse complement strand
CCGACAAACGTGCCTATGACGCAGTAAAAGAGGGAACGGGGCAGCTCAACGAAGACGTCTCTGAGCGGGATGCGGGACTGGTTGATTTCCTCAACATTGCCATCCGCGAGCCCGCCGGCTACAACGGTCAGCACCTCGGCAAAGCCAAAGAGTCCGACCAGCGCCGGGACAGTTGGGACGCCGGCTTTGAGATTTTGCAGGCCGAAAGTCAGCCGCGGGGTTCCCATGACGGAATCCATGCCGATCAACGAGAAGAAGATGCCAATGCAGGCACTGACCATGCCTTTGGCAAAGTTCTTGCTGGTCAGGCCGCCGACGGTTGTGAGACCGAAGAGCGCCAAAAGGAAATAGTCCATCGGGTGGAATTTGAGCGCGAGATCGGTAATAGGGCGCGCCATGATGCCCATGACAACGAGGCCGAAGACGGAACCGATGAAGGAATACCAGGTGGCATAGACCAGCGCCTTATACGCCTCGCCGCGCTTTGACATGGGATAGCCGTCAAGCGTCGTTACGACAGAACTGGGCGCACCAGGTATGTTGATCAGGATGGCAGAAAGCGCGCCGGAAAAGACGCCGACGACATAAACGCCCATGATGGTTGCCATGGCATCACCGGTCTGCCATGTATAGGTAATGGAAACCAGCAGCGCTGTGGCCATGGAAACGGACAGCCCCGGGATGGCGCCGACAAAGAGTCCGGAAACCGCGCCGATCATAACAAAGAAGATGAAGCGGAGGTCGGCAAAATAGGGGAGTATGCCTGCTATTGTCTGCATGTCAATCCTCCTCTCAGGGCAGCCGGACGCCAAGCCCCACCTTGAAAATCAGGGTGAGAATCACCGGCGTCAGGACAGCGATGGGCACAAGGACCTTAACCCGGCGCTCACCGAGAAACGCGATCATGCTAAGGAGCAGCAGAATGGTTGCAGGGATAAAACCGATATACCGCATGATGATGTCATACAGAATCGAGAGGCAGAGAACGACAATTACATCCAGCAGGCGGAGTGCCGGTCCTTTGTCATCCTGTCCGCTTTTCCCGGCACTGACAAGCGCCGGAATAAGGATGATAAGACCCAGTAAAATGGCGGCACCGGCCAGAATCATTGGGAACAGATACGGTGACATGATCCATGGTGCCTTTACACGCGCGTTAAGAAAGTTATTGACGGCGTAGACAAGGAGCCACAGGCCAAGCAGGGTGACAACCAGACCGTCAATCACCTGACGGGTTTTGATTAAACGCTTCATAAATCGCTCCGGATGAACGAAGGCGGAGAAGGAATGGTCCAACTCCGCCCTTTCTAATAATGATCTGAGTGTTATGGCTTGGCAATGCCGAAATCTGCGGGGCTGAATGTTGCAGCACCTGCGTCATACAGCAGCCAGCTGACAGTGGATTCCCACTGGGTATAGAACGCATTGATTTCGTCTATCGTTGTGTACTTTTCATAGAGCTTTTCAATGTTGTTCTTTTCCATGAATTCGACGAATTCAGGATCCTTGACGGCCTCAAGTGCACCGGCGCGCAGCTGCTCCTTTATATCGGCAGGCACATCGGCTGCGACGAGGAGAGAAAGCGGCGTATAGGGAATGGAGAGCAGCGCTTCACTGTTTTCCATCTTTTCAGAGAGTGCAGGGACGTCCGGATACTGGCTCATCCGCTCAGTGCCGGCAACCGCCAGGAGCTTGAGGTCTCCGCTTTCGATATAGCTGGCAACGGTGGAATAGTTGGAGTTGGTGAACACAACCTGATTGCTCATGACAGCAATATAGCAGTCAGAACCGCCGGCATAGGCAGTTAAGGCCGGGAAATAGTCATACTGGTTCATAATGAGCGCCTGAACATGGCCAGATCCGCCAGGGCCGGTATAGCTCATCTGGATGGTGTACGGATAGGCCTTGATGTCATCAAGCAGCGCATCAATGGTGTCATATTTGGAATCGCCGGCAACCACGATTACCTTCGGGTCATTGGCAACGGCCATGATCGGGCTGTAATCTGCATAGCTCAGCTTGCTGATGTCCATGACCCGCTGTGTGCCGAGGCTCTCAGCGGTGAACAGAACGACGGAGCCGTCCTTGTCAGCGTCAAGTGCAGCCTGGCATCCGATGGAGCCGGAAGCGCCACCCTGATTCTCAACCACAAACGTTGTTCCGAGCACCTTGCCAAGCGCAGTGGCAAACTGACGTCCGACCAGGTCGGTTGTCCCGCCGGCACCATAGGGAACGATCATGGTTACAGAGGAAAACGGATAATCTGCAAGAACAGAAACAGCTGCGAGCATAAACACAGCGATAAGAAGGAAGAAGAGTGCGGTTTTCTTCATGGAAAAAATCTCCTTTGCTTTAATCAGGCAGCATTATAGCGCGTTACCATACTGATGTCAACATTGATTTTTAATTGCTGTTGACAATTTGTTGATGTATTCTTTCAATATCTTATGAAAATATTTCCTGATATTGCAAGCAATCTTGTCTGACGGGACGCTTTAATGGCAAAAAGGCAGTTGACAATTGTTCACTGAAATGACGCTGGAAGGATTCGCAGGTTTCTCCTGCCAGGACAGTG
>JAFSZW010000392.1 GCA_017458865.1 Clostridia bacterium | reverse complement strand
GAAGGATAAAATCATCTTTCCCTGCCCTATGACTTTTAGAATCTCTATTTGTTAGAAAGTAGAAAGGACACATATCATGAACAATATGCTTAAACATAAGTAATTCCAGATTTTGGGTCCTTTCGAGTAAACTGGAACATGAAATTCCCTCCTCATTGCTTGGTAAAATATAGTGTCATTCCTGCTGAATCGTCAGCAAAATGAAAATCAGATGCTCATTTGTTAAACTATGAAGCTCCTACAAAATACAGCATCAAATGATCCTACTCCAATGATGACACATGCCAAGCATAAATCACAGTTAGTTTTGATTTCATGCAACTGAAAGTCCATCATATTCTTCACAAGTCCCGATGTAGGCTGGGTTTCAGAGTCAGAAAAAGGCAATTGTGATTGATTTTATCATCTCATCCTAAAAAAAGGGGGTGACAAAATGAAGAAAGATATGGAAGGGCAGTATACCAGGGATTACAGTTTGAGAACAGATGTGGACTCCCGGTTCATTGAATTCAATGCACCTGTGACAAACAATCCGTTGGTATTCAGGTATGACGGCAGGCAGTAAAGCAGGCACTCATTGGCCGTTCTTCAGCTTAAATGGCAGGTCATTCTGGATACAGTAATCCTCTGCAAAAGAGCCAGCCTCAACAATCAGTATAAGTTCAGAGCAGCCAATGAACGCCCCGTCTCCGATCTCCTCAACACTTGCCGGAATGCGGACCTGTGTAAGCCCGGTACAGCCATAGAATGCAAGGTACCCTATCTCTTTCAGACCATCCGGTAGCTCCACTTCCGTCAAGCTTGTACACTCGGAAAATGCAACATTTCCAATGGATCCCAGCCCCTCCGAAAAGCGGACATGTGTCAACGCACTGCAGCCATCAAAGGCATGTCCCTGAATGGTGCTCACACCCGCAGGAATGGTAACCTCAGTCAAACGGTCCGCCATATAAAACGCACTGTCTCCAATCGTCTGCACATCATGCGGTACGATGAAGGTACTCGCAAATGGGTTGCCACGCATCAGGACTGTTCCATCTCTGCTGTACAGACTTCCGTCCACTGCCTCAAGTGTCGGATGTACAGGTGAGCAGGTCACCTGTTCAAGGCGTCTGCAGTTGGCAAACGGATTTGCTCCCACATCTGTTGCGCCGTCCGGAATTGTGATTCCCGACAAGCTGTGACAGCCACTGAACGCCCATCGGCCGATACTGATTACGCTTTGCGGAATCTGCACCTCCGCAAGATTGCCACATTCTGAAAAAGCATTGTCTCCGATGATTTTTATCCCATCAGGCAACTTAACCGACCTAAGATTGTTGCAGCCTGCAAACGCCGAACTGCCTATCTCCTCAATCCCTTTCGGAACCGTGACATTCCTGAGCAGAATTCGCCAACTGAACGCATGATCGCCGATTCTTGACACCGAATGCCCATCCAGCATATCGGGTATATCCACGGCAGATTCCATCCCGTGATATTCCCGGATCTCCGCAGTACTATCTGCCAGAAGCACATAATCATACTTTCCCGGCTTTAACGTCAGATACCGAACGATTTTCGGAACGATCATGATCCCGGTCATGAGCAGTACCAGAATGAGGGCTGCGCATCCCACCCGCCGTATGGTTTTCCTGCGTTTTCCTGTCATATCCACGCCTCCCTTTTCTGGCACTGCGAACGCAATTTCAGGGATGACAAAGCATGCCTGCCTTTCCCCCGAGTCTCTGTCCGGCAAATCTGCGTTTATTTCCTGTTCATTTCTCCTTCCGGCACAGATCACGGATGACTTCCCCCGCCATGATCAGGCCAGCAACGGACGGTACAAATGCAATGCTTCCTGGTGTTGAACGGCGGCCACCTGACTTCATTTCTGTTGTTTCGCCAGAATCCGGCTGTACCTCATTTCTCGTTAGGTCGGTAGAAAGATCAATTGGAATCTCACGGGAATATACCACTTTCAAATGGTAAATACCACGCTTGCGCAGCTGCTGACGCATCACTCTGGCCAGTGGATCCACAGAGGTTTTGCTGATATCGCTCACCTCAAACTGTGTCGGATCCAGCTTATTTCCGGCACCCATGGCCGCAATTATCGGTACGCCTAAGGCATGCGCCCGTTCTGCCAGTGCCAGCTTTGCCGCAACCGTATCAATACAGTCAAGCACATAATCGTATTCTGACAGATCTATCTCGTCCGCTGTCTCCGGCAGATAGAACATGGGCCACTTCCGGATCCGGCAATTTGGATTGATGTCAAGAAGCCTGGCCTCTGCAGCATCCACCTTGAGCATGCCCAATGTGCTGTGCAGTGCGAACATCTGCCGGTTAAGGTTTGAGAGCACCACAAGATCATTGTCAATCAGGTCTATGGCGCCAATGCCGGACCGGACCAATGCCTCAGCTGCAAACGATCCCACTCCGCCAATGCCAAAGACCGCCACATGCCTGTCAGCCAGCCGCTCAACGGCCTCTGTGCCCAGCAAACGTTCTGTTCTTGAAAACTGTTCCATTTTTTCCTCCACATTCTGACCTTTATCCGCTCAGATGCCGCCATCCCAATGCCCATCTGTACAGGCACTGAAACCGCCTTTTGATCCCCGTACTGCTCACTGGGAGTGACAGCCGCCCATAGAATGTCCGCCCGATATGCGCGTGTTCAGGGATCGCATACAGCCTTTCCTTATCCGACAGAAACGGATGCGGCAAAGACTGTCGGAACTGGGTGATCAGACAGATGATCCGCTGTCAGTCTCGGCAAAAACATCGATGTCCTCCCTGTCGGGCGCTCAGTCATATCAGACCAACCGCATGAGACTGCTCCTGCATCGTTCAATCTCACAGACTAGCGCCATCTGGTTGCGTGCTCGAACCAGATTATGATCCGGATACTCTGTCTTGTAATACACGTCACCGTTCAGATAATCCGTCAGGAAACGCATGGCCTGCTCGTATGTAATCATCCAGATGCCATCCGGGAGCATCTTCCGCTCCGTCTCCGAAAAGACCATGCCTGCCTCGCTGAGGAATCCCTCAGCATACGCCTTTGCCCGTTCAACAGACAGCGTAACCTTTGTCAGATCCTGCTCATCTTCCTGTGCCAGGCTTGCCCCATATCGAACTGCATCACCAAAGTCGTATGCCGCAAAGCCAGGCATGACAGTATCCAGATCGCAGACACATATACCCCGTCCCGTTTCGGCATCCAGCAGCGCATTATTGGCCTTGGTATCATTGTGTGTGACACGCTTCTGAATCAACCCGTCACCATGTGCCTTTCTAAACAGATCTGCATTCTGCATCCGTTCCGTGCAGAATTGATACTCTGCCTTTACTCGTTCTCCACGATGTACTGCATCCTTCTTCATTGCCTCGCGGAGCTGCAAAGCCCTCGCAGGCGTATCGTGAAAGCCGGGAATTGTCTCATACAGCGTCTCTGCCGGAAAATCCCTGAGCCGGCGTTCAAACACGCCAAACGCTCTGCCTGCCTCATACAGATCATCTGCGGAAACAGGCTGTTCACATGACCTGGTTCCAGGAACAAACAGATAGATGCGCCACAGATAACCGGTTTCATCCATCACGAAGGACGTTGCCTCACCTGTAAGCACTGGCGTCAGCGTTTCCCTCAGCGGATCTCCGCCCTCTTCGCAGATACGATCCCTGAGATACGCTGTTACCCGGCAGATATTGTCCTGCACTTCCTCCGGTTTTCTGAACACAACGGTATTTACCCGTTGCAGAAGATACTCAGAACCTCTATCTGTTTCTATCCGGTAGGTGTCATTGATATGGCCATTTCCGAATGAACTGACCGATCGGACTGTCCCCGGGAGTATAAAATGACCAATGATCTCCTCTATACGCATAACCTTCTCCTGTTTTCCGTGCCATATGCCATAATACGCCATGATCACATGTTTTCCTGACAATGCACTCAGACTCAGTTTCATCCGGCAAATGAATCTGTTCCGGTGCAAGGCAGCATCATTCCTGGTGTGGATTCATGTCGTTATTGTTATACACAACTGCTGCCAATCCGTCAATGATTTTCTTCAGGCGCGTTCATGAAATATCACAGTCCTCTGTCCAGTTATAGGCGAAGAAATGATGTCAGATTGAAAAAAAAATCATAGTGCTTGAAACAGAAAAATAGAGACTCTGCATTGCTGCAAAGTCTCTCTCTGTTAAATTCAATTGAAATCCTGTCCTGCAGGAATCCCTGATTTATCACTGTTCAGGGAGCCGTATATCCGGCTTGTTTATTTCTGCACGGTAACAGATCCCTTTGCTGAATTTGTAGTAACGGATTTGATCTTTTTCTGCGGCTCGTCAGATCCGCCGTCATCGTCATCATCGTCATTATTATAATAGACTTTTTTGGTGGCGGTGACTGTAGATCTCTGCATCTCCTGGGCATTATAGGCCAGCTCAGCAGACGCTATCTGTGCCTGAATGTCAGCGTTTCCTACTGACACAATAGAGATCTGCTGCAGCTCCGGAATGCCGCTGGAGGCAGCAAACTGCTGGAATACCTCAGACGGGCCGGAATACGCAACAGTCGATAGTCCACTGCAACCAGAAAAGGCAGATGTTGAAATAACCGTCACTGTATCCGGGATTGTGACCGTCCTCAATGAGGTAAATCCATTAAACGCCTTCTCAGAAATACCGGAAATGCCCTCAGACAAGACTATCTGAGTCACACGGCCGGCAAAAGCGGCCCATGGCGCTCCAACAGTAGCAAAGCTCGGCATATCGCCCTGTCCACGAATGTAGAGTATGCCGGTATTTGCATCAAAATAGTAAGTAAACCCATTATAAACACCACGGGTATACTGACTGTCTGCCATTGCAAATGGAACCAACAAAAACACAAGGATAGCCACAACTGCAGCTGCAAACAAACGCTTCATTTTTTTACCCCTTCCCTCTTCAGACACACAATTATCAATTGCGGCAAAACAGTCTGCCCTGTGTCCATTTGTGACAAACCGTCGATAAACCCGCCAAATTCCTTAATGGAGTTCCCCCGGTTCATATATTACCCCAATTGTTAACGGCTTGTCAACGTTTTTGTAACAAATTTATTAACAAAATTTAACAATTGTGCCTGTAAGGCCCTGAAAACACTACATATTGATGTTTTGCAGTCGAAGGGAATTTGTTAACAACTTCCGTAACAAAGTTGTTAACAAATTCCCTTGAAAATGCCATTTCAGTGCCGTCCCTGGGGGATGCATTCCATACTCTGCGTCCATTTCCCGGACATTGCAGGTATCATCAGCAGGTGTTCGAATTCTCATCCTTGGCCGGGTGTCCGAGATGTTTCAATCGCTGATCTTCCGATATCTGTTCATAAATAATATGATAGGGGGTTGTCTGCAGACAATTGTTGCCCTTCAGGTGCTGCAGCGGATAGGGTTTGGGAGTCCGCTAGGCAGTGACAGGGCCTCAGTTGTGCTCTTTACAAAATTCATGTGGTTCGATATAATATCTGCAAAGGACACATATGTCCTTAACAATTAATGAGGAGGAAATCTGTTATGAAGAAAATCCTTACGCTTGTACTGGCTCTGACGATGCTGCTCAGCATGACTGCCTTCGCAATGGCAGATGATATCACGCTGGACGTCATCATTGCGCAGTATGGTCCCAGCACTCAGGATTGGTTCCTTGGCACCGGCATGAACGGCACCAGCTTCAAAGCCAAATTTGAAGAGGCCAACCCGGGCATCAAGCTCAATCTCGAGGTTGTTTCCTGGAACGATCTGTATACGGTTGTTTCCACTCGTATCAGCAATAACAACGCACCGGACATCCTGAACATCGACGTATTCTCCGATTACGCCAATGAAGGCCTGCTCCTGCCGGTCAGCGACTATTGCCCGGATGCACTTTTTGCTGACTTCTTCCCGTCCTTCATTCAGGAATCCGTCATTGGCGATACCGTATGGGCTGTTCCGGATCTCGCATCCGCCCGTGCGCTGTATTACAATGTTGATCTCCTGAAAGAGGCTGGTGTTGAGGCCGTTCCGGAGACCTGGGCAGAGCTTGAGGATGCTGCACAGGCCATCGTCGACTTCTACGGCGGCGAAGTATATCCCTGGGGCATCGACATGACCACCGACGAAGGCCAGGCTGCATTTGCTTATTACACCTGGGCCAACAACGGCGGATTTGTGGATGATAAGGGCGAGTGGGCGCTTAACAGCGATGCCAACGTCGAAGCCATCCAGTATGCACTCAGCCTGGTTGCCAATGGCTACACCAATCCGAACCCTGCAACGCAGACCCGTTATGATCTGCAGGATATGTTCGGTGCCGGCAAGCTCGCTATGGTCATCGCCCCGAACTCCGTTCCCGCCTATATCGCCGAGAAAGGCTATACCGGTGTGAACTATGCCACTGCTTCCATCCCGCACAATGAGGGCGCAAGCTCCAGCTCCGTCGGCGTTATGGACCGCATCATGGCCTTCCGCGATGACAGCGCTGATCAGGCTGCCCGCAACGAAGCCATCGGCAAGTTCCTGACCTTCTTCTATGATCCTGAGAACTATGTTGGCTGGGTCTCCATGGAAGGCTTCCTCCCCGCCGTCAACTCTGCTGTCGGTGCTCTGGTTGCCGCAGATCCTTCCTTCGAAGCATGGCTGAGCGTTCTCGATTCTGCCAAGTTCTATCCTGTCACCAAGGCTGAATGGAACGATGTCAAGCAGGGCGTTATCGCTGTTGAGCAGAGCGCTCTGACCGGCGGCGATGTCCGCACACTTCTCGACGAACTGCAGGCCAAGGTTACCGGCAAATAACTCTCTTCAGTTCGGGAGGTCGGGTTTCCGACCTCCTTTTTTCGATTAACAGAGAGGTGAGTGCATTGAATAACGTCTTTACGCGCCATAAATGGGAGCCCTATGTCTGGATTCTGCCCAGCGTCCTCCTCATGCTCATTTTTGTCGTTTTCCCGATCGGCATTGTATTCCGTCTTGCCTTCAGCGATATCAGCCGCGCCGGCGTTGTCGGAGATTTTGCCGGTTTTAAAAACTTTATTGACGCCGTCTCGGCACCCGTCTTCCCGACGGTCATGCTTAACACGCTCATCTGGGTCGTCTCCGTTGTCGGCCTTTCCACCATTATCGGATTCATTGCCGCCATGGTGCTCAACCAGCCGTTCCGCGGCCGCAAAATTGCCCGTTCAATCATGGTCTTCCCCTGGGCTGCCTCCCTGGTCATCCAGGCCTCTGTCTGGAACTACATCATCAAGATGGAGTACGGCAACCTCAACAATATCCTTCTAAACCTCGGTTTTATCAAGACGGCCATCAACTGGCGTTCTGCCTATCAGATTGAGTTTGTCTGGGAGTGCGCCGTCGGCATCATTGTCACCATTCCCTTTGTCACCTTCACCGTGCTCTCCGGTCTGCAGTCCATCGATGCTGCCTACTACGAGGCTGCCACCGTGGACGGCGCGAATTTCAGGCAGAAACTGTTCAACGTCACGCTGCCCCTGGTCAAGCCGTCCCTGACCGTCAGCACTGTGCTTAATATAATTTACGTTTTCAATTCCTTCCCGATCATCTACACCATCACCAAAGGTGCGCCGGCCAACAAGACGGACACCATGGTTACCTATCTGTACATGTTGGCTTTCTATGACCAGCGCAAGGGACCGGCGACTGCCCTGTCCGTCATCGGCTTCCTGATCCTCTGCGTCGCCTCCGGGATTTACATGATGGCCACCATGCGGAAGGAGGAGTCGCTGTGAAACTGCTTCCTGCAAGACGAAACGCGCTCTTCCTGATGCTTGCATCCCTCCTCCTGGTCGTGCTCACGCTCTCCCTTCCGTTGCTCCATTTCCAGACTGCGCTGTACACCAAACGTTCACCCAACACCTTTGTTGGAGATGAGAAGTACACGGCGGTACGCGAGGAAGTCGAGGCCGAGGCTGCTGCGTATGAAGCAAAAGGCATATCGACCTCCATCACGGAGCAGGTGACGGAACGTGTAAACAGCAAGGGTGCCAAAACATCTCTCGTTGCGTTCTCCATCCTTACCCAGGAAAAACGAACCGGCTGGCAGATTCTGGCATCTGGCCTGCCTGCAGCCTGGCTCCTGCGCATCCTTCTGCTTTGTGCTGTTCTCATTCCCGTCATTTGCTTTGCCGGCATCCAGATGGCCGGCAACAGGCAGCAGCGCGATCTGCCGGCGAATGCCACAGGCGCATTTACCGTATCGGTGATCCTGGCACTTTTGTTTCTCGCGCTCGCACCTGTTGCTGCATTGAATCTGAATCTCTCTCTTGCCAGGAAAGTGACACTGGCACTTTCAGACAATCTGCCGGACACCGAGGTGCAGCCCCTTTTCGCCGCACTCAATGGCTTTCTGTACAGCGGCGCAGCCGGGGACGATATCCGGAACATGCTCGGAACGTTTACCTACACACTCAGCCCGGTGTATTTCGTTCTCATCGTGCCCGGCATCCTGTTCCTGCTCTGTGCGCTTACCCTTCGCACAGGCCAGATCATCAAGCCGTTGCTTCGAATTGTCCTTTACATAAGTGTCATCTCATTTTCCCTGTTCATCCTGTATCCGTTTTTCGTCATGTTTATCACCGCTTTCCGCAGCAATGTCGAAACGACGGATATGTACTTCCTGCACATCCTGCCCACCAGATGGGTCTGGTCAAATCTCAGGGATACCCTTGACCGCGGCGTCCTCAGGTATCTCATCAACTCTCTGCTCATTGCGGGCGGTGCCACACTTGTGGCAATGCTCTGCGGCATTCCCGCAGCATATGCCATGGCGCGTATGGATTTCAGGGGAAAACGTGCCTATCTCGGCTTTGTCATCATGAGCCAGATGTTCTCGCCGGTCGTTCTCCTGGTCGGTATTTCAAGGCTTATGAATACCCTCCATCTTAATGACTCACTGCTTGGTCTGATGTTCATCAATGCCGCATTCAATCAGGCATTTGCCATCTGGCTGCTGCGCGGCACCTTCGTCTCCATCTCCTCCGAGATGGAACAGGCCGCGTGTATAGACGGTTGCACGACGCTCGGTGCGCTCCTGCAGATCCTGATTCCCATTGCAGCCCCCGGCATTGTCACCACCCTCATCTTCGTTTTCATCAATTCGTGGAATGAGTACACCATCTCAACTGTTTTAATCTCTACTCAGACCAATCGGCCGATTACTGTCGGCATTACCCAGTTTTCAAGCTTCAACATGATCGAATGGCAGTATCTCTTTGCTGCAGCACTGCTGGCTACCATACCGGTCGTCATTCTGTTTATGTTCATTGAAAAGCACCTGGCTGCCGGACTGACCGCCGGCGGCGTCAAGGGATAAAAAAAGAGCCGGGAAAGGGTTCTTTCCTGGCTCTCTTTGAATCAGAGGACACGCCGCTACTTTGCATGAACGGCATTGGTGCTACCTTTTGTCAGGGACGGCGGTGTTTGCGGATGGATTGCTTTCAGGACAGGTGATCTCCACCATACTTTCAATGATATTGTGCAGCATGGATACAACATGCGTATCCGCAGCCTTGTAATAAACCTCTTTGCCTTCCCTTCGGGATACAATCAGGCCGCTTGACTTAAGGCGGGCAAGATGATGGGATACCGCCGGTGCGCTCATGTCCATAATGGCTGACAGATTGATCACACACTCCTCGCAATGGCACAGGAGCCAGAATATGCGGATCCTGCTGCTGTCACTGATTTCCTTAAACACGTCCGCGACAACCTGGAGCTCCCCGCACGCCGGGATGTTCTCAAAGAGCCTGTCCAGACTGGCATTGTTGTGATGGTGATGTGGCAGTATTTTCTTTGGCATTTCTGTTTCCCTTTCTCATCTGTCGGCCGGGTTTACACATAGAGGCCTGTCCGTCATTCGGGCAGACAGCCTGATTTATTATCGCACAGCAACCTTTTTTTTGCAAATCTATTGACAACCCCATGGAAACGCGATATAGTATTCACAACAATTAAACATTTGTTTAATTGTTGAATCAATTATCAGATGAATTGGAGGCATTCCCATGAAAAAGACATACAAAATTGATGTTGACTGTGCCAACTGCGCGAACAAGATGGAGACGGCCGCCAGGGCAACCGAGGGCGTGAAAAACGCAACCGTCAACTTCATGACGCTCAAAATGTCTGTTGAATTCGAGGATGGTTATACCCCGGATACCGTTATGCCCTCCGTACTCAGGAACTGCAAAAAGATTGAAAGCGACTGCGAAATCTTCTTCTGATCGCACCTTTCAGAGGCATCTTATGAACAAGAAACAAAAGAAAACGCTTGCCCGAATCCTGATTGCCTCGTTTCTGCTTATTCTGATCCGGATGCTGAATCCGGGACAGCCCCTGGCTTTTTTCCTCTACCTGCTGCCCTATCTGGTCATCGGCTATGACGTGCTGATCAAAGCCGTGAAGGGTATCGGTCACGGCCAATTCATGGATGAGAACTTTCTCATGTGCACGGCAACCGTTGGTGCCTTTATTCTGGCACTGACCAGGACCGGCGATTACATTGAAGCCGTTGCCGTCATGCTGTTCTACCAGATCGGTGAACTGTTCCAGAGCATCGCTGTCGGACGGAGCCGCCGGAACATTGCAAGCCTCATGGACATCCGGCCGGATGAAGCCTTCGTTGAGGAAAACGGCGAATTTGTTTCAGTTGACCCGGACGAGGTGGAAATCGGCACCGTCATCTCCGTTCGTCCCGGTGAAAAGGTCCCGATTGACGGTATCATCACAGATGGAAAGTCATCTGTTGACACCGCCGCCCTGACCGGCGAAAGCGTGCCCCGCGATGTAAAGACAGGGGATTCCGTCCTTTCCGGCTCCATCAACCTGTCCGGTCTGATCCGGATCAGGACGACGCGGGAATTCGGCGAATCCACTGCCAGCAAGATTCTGGATCTGGTCGAAAATGCCTCATCGAACAAGTCCCGTTCCGAGGATTTCATTGCAAAGTTTGCGAGAATCTATACGCCCATCGTATGCATTAGCGCACTGGTGCTCGGCATTGTCCCGCCGCTTTTCCTGATGATGCTTGGAAAACCGCCCGTGTGGGGAGACTGGATCTACCGGGCACTGACCTTCCTGGTCATCTCCTGTCCCTGTGCTCTTGTTATCTCCATCCCGCTCACATTCTTCGCGGGACTGGGCGGTGCCAGCCATGCCGGTATTCTCATCAAGGGCAGCAATTACATTGAAACGCTCGCGCGGGTGCGGACCGTTGTCATGGACAAGACAGGCACACTGACGCACGGCGTATTCGAGGTATCCGGCATTTATAATGCGACGCGGCCCGAGGCTGAGCTCATTGAGATGACCGCACTGGCAGAGAGCGCATCCACGCATCCCATTTCCCTGTCACTGCAGCGTGCACACGGAAAGAAACCGGACCTGAACCGGGTCTGTGACATCCAGGAAATCAGCGGACACGGGGTGACCGCTACGGTAGACGGTCAGGCGGTCGCTGCCGGCAATGATAAGCTGATGCAACAGCTCGGCATCGCCACAAAGGCCTGCACGGGCGCCGGAACCATCGTGCATACGGCCATTGAGCATGAGTATGCCGGCTCCATCCTGATCTCCGACCGGATAAAGGATGAATCCGCTCAGGCGATCGCCGAGCTTAAAAAAGCGGGGATTGGCCGCATTATCATGCTAACGGGAGATTCCGCGCTGGCTGCCAGTGATATCGGCAGCAGGCTTGGGGTGACCGAGGTGTACAGCGAACTGCTCCCGCAGGACAAGGTCGCGCACGTGGAGACATTCCTTTCTGAGCAAAACGCTGGCGAAAAACTGGCCTTCGTCGGCGATGGAATCAATGATGCGCCGGTCCTGTCCCGGGCAGATGTGGGCATTGCCATGGGCGCACTGGGCTCGGATGCGGCCATAGAGGCGGCGGATGTCGTCCTGATGGATGATAATCCGGTCAAGATTTCAAAAGCCATCCGGATCGCCCGCAAGTGCATGCGGATTGTCTATGAGAACATTTACTTTGCCATCGGCGTCAAGGTGCTCTGTCTCATTCTGAGTGCTTTTGGCATTGCCAATATGTGGCTCGCTGTCTTTGCTGATGTCGGCGTCATGGTCATTGCCGTGCTCAATGCCATTCGCGCGCTGATGACGGCGAAGTGCTGACAGAAAACGAACGGCTCAGGTGAAACCTGAGCCGTTTTTTGTATCAGAGGATCAATCAGAGTACGCTTGCGTAGGCAGCCTTGGCGCCCTGCTCGCGAATCATGTGCAGATTGCTGACCACAGCAGCCTCAAGACCGGCGATGGCCGTCAGGTCCTGATCCCACATCTGGGTATTGGTCAGTACGGCATGCACCAGCGCCTCAATGCTGTCATCCCGGTGATCATAGTAGAACTGCAGCGCCCAGCGGTCATCTGAGATCACATACTCATTGCCCTTCGGACGGCGGCAGACAAGTCCGCGGTCCTCAAGTGCCACAATGTCATTGGAATAGAACGCGATGTAAGCCGCCAGACTCATGGTCAGGCACGGCGGCAGCTTTCCGTTGTTCATCTCCACATACTCAAGGAAGGAGGGCATATTGCGGGCCTTCCACTTGGAGGTGGAGTTGAGGGAGATGCTCATGAGCTCATGGTTCACAAACGGGTTGTTGAAACGGTCCTGAACCGCCGCAGCGAACTCGTTGAGGTCGTTCTTGTCAAGCGGCAGCGTGGGAATAACTTCCTCATTGAGCATCTTGTTCATGAACTCACGAACGGTATCATCATGCATGCAGTCACGCACGATGTCAAAGCCGGCCAGGTAAGCACCGAGCACAAAGCCGGTATGCGCACCGTTCAGGATGCGGACCTTGCGCTTCTTGTAAGGCGTGACATCCGGTACAACCATTACCGGAACGCCGGCTTTCTTGAATGGCAGGCGGTCCTCAAGGCCGTCCGGTCCTTCAATGACCCATACGCCGAAGACCTCGCCGACATCGGTCAGCGGATCGTCATAGCCGTTTGCCTCGGCCAGTGCTGCAACTTCCTTGGGATCACGGATGCGGCCGGGAACGATGCGGTCAACAAGCGTTGAGCAGAATACGTTCTTTGTATTGACCCAATTCCTGAAATCAGCATCGAGCTTCCAGTCGTCAATGTACTGGTTCACGCAGCGAAGCAGTTCCTTGCCGTTGTTGTCAATCAGTTCGCAGGAAAGGATGACAACGCCGTCAAGACCAGCCTTGTAGCGCTCATACAGCACCCGGGTCAGCTTTGCCG
>JAFSZW010000391.1 GCA_017458865.1 Clostridia bacterium | reverse complement strand
TACCTCCGCAGCTCTGGCTGTTGGCATGGCAGCCCTGTGCACCGGCGTTTCCCTCATATTCGCCCGTTCCCTTGTTTCCATCTTTATCCATAATGCCTCAAGCTCCCTTGATTATGGCATTATCTATCTGAGAATTCTGTGCATCGGCTGCCCCTTCTCCGCACTGGCCTATATCCTGATCTCCGTTTTCCAGGCGGTCAATTATGGCGGTGAATCGCTTATCCTTGCCCTTTTGCGCAAAGGCATTCTGGACATTCCGCTTCTGTTCGTACTCAATCGTCTGTTCCCGCCGTTCGGCCTTGCATGGGCCACACCGGCAGCGGACATCATCTGCTCCATCACCGCAATTCTGCTTTACAGGCATTTCAAGCGTCAGATTGAGCTGGGCATTGACAGATCGCTCGCACAGCGGATCCGGATCCCCTCTGCCCCCGTCCTTCTCAAAAAACAGCGAATTCGTTAATCCGGGGCGCTCCTGCGCCTCCGGATTGAATTCTGTGGGTTGGTTTAAGGTTAAACGATATTCACGATATGCGGTTCAGAACCGGATACCGCAAGGGAAAGGAAGACTGTTTCCATGCAAGACAACGGACCTGGCGCACAGCGCCGGACTGATCCATCCGCAGACAGGGAAGCGGCTGCCATGCAGAGAAAAGGACATGCACGGCAGGATATTTTTGAAAAGGCCCCGGTTTTTGAGGCAATCCTGAAACTTGCCATTCCGACCATGATCGGTCAGATCATCATGGTCATATACAATATGGCCGATACCTTTTTCATCGGCCAGACCGGAAGCGATGCCATGATTGCGGCTGCCACAGTTGCCATGCCTGCATTCATGTTCCTGTCGGCTATTTCGAATCTGTTCGGCGTCGGCGGTGCCAGTGCCATTGCAAGGGCACTCGGCCGCAGGAATTCCGGTCGCGCCAGGCTTTGTTCCGCATTCAGTTTCTATGGCTGTCTTATTGTCACTGTTCTTTATGCAACAGGGGTGTATCTCTTCCTGGATGGCATGGTGTCCCTCCTGGGCGGACGTGATCCCCTGGTGCATGTATTTGCATGCCAGTACATGATCATCACGGTGGTCATTGGCAGCATCCCTGCTTCCATGAACGCACTCCTGGCACATCTCATCCGCTCTGAGGGCCGGTCATTACATGCCGCTGTCGGCGTATCGCTTGGCGGCATCCTGAACATGCTGCTTGACCCGCTGTTCATGTTTGTCCTGCTCCCCAGAGGACAGGAAATCCGCGGTGCGGCGATTGCCACCACACTCTCAAATGTTGGCTCTCTTATCTATTTCACCGTGGTTCTGATGCGCGTCAGGCATATGACCTCTCTCTCGTTCAAGTGGAAAGCTGAGGCGCTTTCTGATAAAATACCGGCAGAAATCCTGGTAATCGGCCTGCCTGCCTGCATGATGACGCTCTGCGAAAACATCTCCTATGCGGTCATGGATGCTCTGGTTGCCGGTCATGGCCTCGCTTATCAGGCAGGGCTTGGTGTAGCCAAGAAGGTCAACATGCTGGCACACTGCATTGTTCGCGGCATCTCTCAGGGTGTCCTGCCTCTCATTGCTTACAACTATGCGGCCAGGAACTACAAGCGGATGTATAAATCGCTGAGAGCATCTGCAGTTCTTTCCGTAGTGCTTGCCGGGCTGTGCATGGTGGCCAGTCTGGTATTCAGCCACCAGCTGGTTGAAATCTTCATCCGGCATGAGTCCCCGTCTCAGGATTATGGTGCCACCTTCCTCTCCATTCTCTGCATCGGCTGCCCGTTCTCGGCGCTGGCCTATATGCTCATCTCTTTCTTCCAGGCTGTTGAAAAGGGTCAGCAGAGCCTGCTGTTGGCACTGCTTCGCAAGGGTATTCTTGACATCCCGCTCCTTTTCCTTCTGAACAGTCTCCTTCCGCCCTTCGGCCTTGCGTGGGCTACCCCAGCTGCGGATATTGTATGCTCCATTACTGCAGTCATCTTCTTCCTGCACTTTATGAAAACTCACGTTCATCGTGATGCACTCCTGGATAGCGATGAAACGGAAATTCTGGTAAAATAAGTCATCCAATTCCGCTTTGCCTGTCCAGATGGGCAAACGAACCGATTGAGGCTCTGTTATGATAGATTCCAAGATTTATTCGCTGCTGAAAGTCTGTGAAACAGGGAACTATACACGTGCAGCGGCAGCCCTATCGCTTACGCAGCCGGCAGTCAGCCAGCACATCCGCGCACTTGAGGCAGAACTGGGCGTTCACCTCTTTGAACGGGTCAACAACGAACTGCGTGTGACCAATGAGGGCCGTGTTGTCGTTGATTATGCTCAGCGGATGCTCTCCCTTTACAATATGCTCCTCCGGGATCTCAAGAATGAGAAGAAGCATATCACCGCCCTGACCGTCGGCATTACGCATACAGCTGAAAGCAACGCCATCGCCGAGACGCTCGCCCGATATGTATCAACGCATGAGGGCGTCAACATCAAAATGCGGACGGATACAGTGGAAAACCTCTACCACATGCTGAGCAATTATGAAATCGACTTTGCTGTCGTTGAGGGTAAGGTGAACTCCCCTGTTTTCCGCTATCTTCTGCTGGATACGGACTCGCTGGTGCTTGTCGTCTCGCCCTCTCATTCTCTTGCCGGTCACAGCATGGTCAAGATCAATGAACTCAAAAAGGAAAAGCTCATCCTGCGCCTCCCGGATTCAAGTACCAGCAAGCTGTTTGTATCGTCCCTGCAGAGCAAGAACCTCAGCATAGACGATTTCAACGTGGTGCTTGAGGTGGACAACATTGCCACGATCAAGGACCTGATCCGCCGCAATTTCGGTGTTTCCATCCTCCCCAAAAGCGCCTGCATGGATGAGCTGCGCAAGAAAAAGATCGTCGCGCTGCCCATTGAGGACCTCAACATGGTACGCGAGATCAACTTCATCTACTCTGCAGACTTTGCCCATCAGGAACTGCTCCGGGACATCATGCACGAGTACAATGAAACCCAGAGCGCGCAGGCCTACGCCCCCAAAAACAAATAAAGCAGGCGAATCCGTTTTTACGGATTCGCCTGTTTATTATCTGCTCACCTCGTCAAAGGCCTGGCGGCATTGCGCTGCAAGTGCCTGCATCAGATCAGCACTGACCTTGCAGACGCTACGGTCGTATGAAAAGAGACCGTTTATCTCCCCTTCCACATCCGTCAGCTGGGTGTATATGCAGCCGTTCAGACCGTTCCGGATGGATGGCAGAATCATTTTCTCGGTCATCTCCCGGATACGCTGCATCAGCATGTCCGGTCCGCCGTCTCTGCCGTATCCGTACGCCTGCCTGTCGCTGTGTCCGCCCAGATCGCAGGGAAACCCACCGCATTCGGTGAGCATCATCGGACGGGTGCGGGCTTTCAGGACTTTGTTCCGAAAATAGACATGATCGCTGTCCACATCGGTCCTGTATCCCTGATACCAGCCGGATGCCGAAATATAAAAGCGGCTCGGGTCCTCCCCTTTGAGCATCTCATAGATCCGGCTGGTCATAAACTGTCCCCAGCCCTCATTGAAGATGCAGTCCCCGATAACGCAGGGATGATTCAGGAGATGATGCACAGTGTCCTGGCAGTGTTTTATGAAGAATGTGTCCCGGTTACCGGCGGGACTTGTCCGGTCTGTGTGGACACGGATGCCAATGTTGGGCAGAACTGTATCCCGGATGTAATGATATGGACCGCTGTTGACCATGTCCTGCAGAACCAGCATGCCGTAAAGGTCACAGTAAGCATAGAACGCCTCGTGTTCGACCTTGATGTGTTTCCTGAGACAGTTGTACCCGAGCGCCCTGGCATTCAAAATGTCCGTTTCAAACTGCTTCATGTGGTTCGGCGTAAAGATGCCGTCCGGGAAATAGCCCTGGTCAAGAAGTCCGTGCAGATATATCGGCTGTCCGTTCAGACACACGACTGACCTGCCATTGTGCGTCGCTATATCAATCGTCCGCAGGGCAAAATAGCTGTTAACAATGTCCGTTTCCACCTTGATCCGCATCGGGTAAAGATAAGGATCCTCCGGTGACCAGAGATGTGGATGATCGATCATTATCCGCACCCACTGATTGGTTGAAAGGAGGTGATCACGGCCATTTATAAAAGCCTGTGCTGCCCGGGTGGATTCGGTTCGGATGAAAAGATCAATGCCTGTCATATCAGACCGGATGCGAATCTCCTCAACGAACCGCTCCGGCACACTTTCCATAAAGACGCTCTGCCAGATTCCGCTGACCTTGGTATACCACATGCCGTGCGGTTTTAACGACTGTTTTCCATAGGGATATGTGCTGCTGAGCGAATCCTGGGCGTCCACTGTAAGCAGGTTGACACCCGCCCGTACAAAACGGGTGATTTCCACGGAAAACGGCAGGTAACCGCCCTCATGCACGCAAACGGCATTACCGTTCACGGAAACCCGGGCAACCTGATCCACCGCGCCGAAATGCAGAAAGGTTCTGGGACATGCAGCATCCGGTGTGAAGGAAAACACCTTTTCATAATGATACAGGCCGGTATCCTTCCCCTGCCATTCAGCTGCCTTTGATTCCGGCGGGAACGGCACGTTGACAGGCTGCCCGTTGAGCATCCACTCACCGTCAAGCAGAACCGGATCCTTCCGGTACATAAGCGGCCTTGGCACACCGCGCCGCAGCCATTCCAGTTCCATGTTCATTCCATGAGCCCTCAGCTTGTTGTGGAAAAACGACACGGCTTTCGGTGCCGGGACTGTCCTGCGTCTGGCATGCAAACCGCTCAAAGCCGTGTGGGGATGCCGTATTTTCTGCAGGAAAACCCGGTATATGACTCAGGCACGCAAGGCGGTGAGCATGTCATCCGGATTCTCTGCTGCTTTTACCTTGCGGTAAATGCCGCTTATAATGCCCGTTTCATCAATCAGGAACGTGCTGCGCACGGTGCCCATTGTCTTTTTCCCGTACAGGGTCTTTTCCTGCCAGACACCGTACAGCTCGTGCACCGCATGCTCCGGGTCTGAGAGCAGCAGGAATGGCAGTTCATACTTATCTGCAAACCGGCGATGCGTTGCCGGCAGATCACGGCTGATCCCGATAATCACCGCATTCTCCGCTGTAAAATCCGGCATCAGGCGGGCAAAACCGCAGGCCTGTTTCGTGCAGCCGCCTGTCATATCCTTTGAGTAAAAGTAGAGCACCACTTTCTGTCCGCGAAAATCTGCGAGGGATACCTGTTTCCCGTCCTGATTCTCAAGCGTAAAGTCCGGTGCTGCCTGTCCGATTTCAAGCATTACAGTTTCTCCTTTTCCGACTCTGGTCCTTCCTCGCGGATCTTGCGTCTCGTGACCTCATCTATGGCCGATGAAAATGCCGTGAGATACGGCGAGAATGCCACGTTCTTTTTCCCGTATGTCAGCTGCAGGTCATACTCAAGCGGCAGCCATGTGGAAATGTCTGACTCATTGTGTGAAATCACCGCCTCAAGACGGTCAAGTGCCTTGTAGGTTTTCGCCTCCGGCGTTTCAAGCGCATCCATCTCAGCCAGCAGCGACTGCCACTGCGTGCGCTGGGGTTCCGGGAACTGCTCAACCCAGGCATCATACAGCTGCTGCTCTGTTACGTCCTCAGCCTCTGTCTTGCGAAACGTTGGAATATCCCCTGTGAAAGCCTCACCCAGATCGTGGATGAGACACATCCGGATCACTTTGTCCATATCAAGCACACTGAATTCCGGTTCCCCGGAAAGGAGCATTGCCATGAGGCTTATCCGCCAGCTGTGGTCTGCGACGCTTTCCCGACGATCATCCTCCGTATAGCAGTGACGCGGCGTGGTCTTAAGCTTTGCCGCCGTTTTCAGAATATCAAGCAACTGTTCTGGTTTCATGTCTGTTCTCCGTTTCCCTGATCCTCAGTTGTTGTCGTCTCCTCATTCTCCCACGGTGCGCCCATATAGCAGTAGAAGTCAAGTTCCGGTCCGAAACAGAACTTCTTACACCAGCCGTATCCATCAGCGACACCTTTGGTTGAAAAGGTATTGCAGTTTCTGCAGCGAACAATCTCCTGGACCTGCGCGCCTGACATGTATTCCGATACAGCGGCAACCAGGTCCGCCTTTGTCCGGGGTGCAGAATCACCAAGTCCCTCAAGGAATGAAAGGAGCGCATCCTGCTCAATATACGATTCCGTCATGATTTACCTCCAGACTCTGTTTTTGCTTTCTGCTGCCCCGTATGTTCGCTCAGAATGGTTGATCCGAGAATCAGTACCATGCCTGCCGCCCCTGTCAGTGTCAGCGGTTCATGCAGGACCAGGACGGACATCAGGACCGCCACAACCGGATCCAGATAGCTGAGAAACGCAACGGTATGCGCCGGCAGCAGATCAAAGCTCCCAAAATACAGCACATAGGCAACCCCGGTATGGAAAAGACCGATAAACAGGAGCAGCAGGAGCGTTCCGGCATTCATCGGGGGCAGCAGCGTTCCATCTGTCATCATCTGGTACGGGATGGTTACGGCTCCCGCGGCAAGCAGCTGCAGGAATGTCCGCTCATAAACACCCGCAAGATGGATATGCATATTGATTATGATCACTGAGGCATACAGCGCTGCCGCGGCCAGGCCAAAGAGAATGCCGCGATATGAAAGCGCTCCGGTGACAGGGCTCATGCCGGCGCCGGATATGAGAAACATGCCGATGACAGCTGCCAGGATGCAGCCGATGCGAAGCGGCGTGAGACGCTCTCGCAGCAGAAACGGTGATACCAGCAGAACAATAACCGGTGCCATGTAATAGCAGAGCGTTGCCACCGCAACTGTGGTGTAATTGTACGCCTCAAACAGGAAAATCCAGTTGAAGCCGATGAGCGCGCCGCTGATCAGAATCCTGGGGATCTCCGTTCGAAAGCGATGGAAACTGATGGGTTTCCGGGTGATGTACATAAAGGCAACCAGAAACAGGCCGCCAATAAGACCGCGCGCGATGGCGATAAAGGCCGAGGAAAGCGGTACAAGTCGGCGAAACAGGCCGATTGTCCCAAAGATAAGCATTGAGAGCGATAATCTGATCAGGCTTTTTCCGTGTTCACTCATAGGCAGATATATTGTTCGTCCTTAGTTTTATGTTGATACAATGTATCTCACAGGCAATGACGAATTATAGCACATTTCCCCTGCCTTGGCGAATCATTTTTATGCTCACTACTGATGCACAGGTATAGACTTACGGTCTGTTTTTAAAAAATCCGTTAGAAATACAGACATTCGGTTTTTTTTGGCTGATCATCTGATTTGACAATGCCACAAAATTGCACTATACTTTTGTCTCATCCGATGTCACCGGTTTTTATGTACCACTGTATTGCCTGCCTCGTGCCCTGACCGGTCTGCGAAACTGAGACAGTGTTACAGAATCGCTGGCCGGTGCGCCTGTCAGATTCGACAATGGACAGGCACATATGATACAACTTGAGGAGGTATGGGGATGAAACGGGGTTTAATCTTATTTTTCTGTTTACTGATGACCGTTACACTGGCCTATGCAGAATCGACACCAGGTGAGATACTGCCGACCGCTCAGTCAGGTTCGCTGCTTTCCGAGAACGCATCTGCCTCAGACAACCGTTCCGATCGTGAGAATTCACCGGATTCCGGCCTTGATTCCACGCCGCTCTATGAGAGCACGCAGCAGTTCATGGATATCCTGACCCAAAACAATCGGTCCTGTATTTACCGCGGCAAACAGGGACCGAATTCCGAGGCAGTCTATACGACGTTTAACGGAAACAATACGACACTGAATGCTGTTGCGGTATTCTCTGATACGGAAACAGACTGCATTCTTTATGTGCCGCGCTTTGTCGATTTTACGGGAAAGAACCCGGATCTCGTGTCACCGCTGCTTGACGCGCTGAACTCCGAATGCCGGTTCGCCAAGTTCTACTCTGCGCCAAACAACTCGGTATCTGCTACGCTGGATCTGCTCTTCCTCACCGGCAATGCCGGACAGATCTGCTACGACGGTCTGCGCAGACTGCTCAACATCTGCGATGAATGCTATCCCGCACTGTCCACATCGATTTCAGATCTGCCGGATACAGGCAGCGTCATTGCGGAAGCACCAGCAGTGACCAGAAACACGTACACTGCAACAAATGAAACGCTCGAGCCTGATGAGACAGAGACAACATCTGATACAACAACTGCAGCTGCTGCAGCGACCGCGAAGAACGATGAGGATGCGAGCACTTCTACCTCATCCGACGGCGAAACCTTAATGAAAATCAAGGTTCGCAGCGGTGGGCCCTTCAATGTCCGTCAGGGACCTGATCAGAACAGCATTTTGCTTGGTACCGTCGAGGGCGGTTCGGTGCTTGACTGTGTCGGCAAGACAGACAACGGCTGGTATGAAATCCTCTATTACAATGGCATCCACGGCTTTATCTCCGGCAAAAGTGCCACTGAAATGAAATAACGTGAAAGATGGCAAATTCTGCCATCTTTCTTTGTTAACAAATTTGGATTGGCCAATCACCAGATGTAGTCTGCACTTTCAAAAACAGCACCATATCTTGCGGTAAACAGGCCATTTTACTTTGTAATTATTAAGTTATACACATCCAATTGTTACAAATGTGAAGAAAATATGAACTTTTATTAACAATTATTGTAATATTGAACACCGTATGATATAATCACATCAGAAGGCGGGTCCCGGGTTAAAAAAATGAGGCCTGGAACAAGAGTCGTCATCTGCATCGAAACAAAGCGAATCTCCATTCGGGGATTCGCTTTCTTTTTCATACCTTTCCGACATTCCCGCTGTGCATGGAAGCCGTTTTTTTCGGCTCAATCCAGTTGAGCGCACTCTGGATATGCTTATCCCAGAAGTCCCAGTCGTGCTTGCCTCTGGTTTCATGATACTCGACACGGTATCCACTGCTTTTAAGGCCTTTATGAATGGACCTTGTTATCTCAAGCAGACCGTCCTGCAGCCCACAGGCCAGGTAGATCTCAGGCAGCGCTTGTCCATCCCTGGCCATCTCTGCTGCCAGAGTCCGGATATTGTAACGGCTTTCTTTGATTCCCTCAAGCGATCCGCCAAACCTGCGTGTATAGAAGGAACGGCTGTCAAGGAAAAGGGTATCATCTTTCAGTTTTTCAGAGTCTTCTGTGCGGTCTGCCGCAGAGAGCGCGATGATTCTGCTGAATGTTTCAGGATGACTCAGTCCATTATAAAGCGCGCCATATCCACCCATAGACAGTCCTCCAATAAATGTATCCTCACGCCTGCGCGAAAGCGGGAACATACGCCTCGTCACCTCAACCAGATCATTTGAGATCATCTGGCTGTACAAAGCGTGCACATCCGGCTGATCCAGGTAAAACGCATTCTCACCTGCCGGCAGCACGACAGCAATGTTCCGTTCCTCCACATAACGAAGCAGGTTGGTCCGGTAGATCCAGTCTTTTTCAGAGCCCAGGATGCCATGCAATAGATACAGCGTCCTGAATCCGTTCACCTCAGGCATGTATGTGCCGTTCATCTGCATCTTGTCTGCCGGGAGAATGACCATGATGTTTACCGTGCGCATCAGGGATGGGGATGCTACTGTTGCCTCAAGTACTGCCATTTTTTTCCTTTCTGCCTTTGACATTTCTTCAAAGCTCAATTCATTGTTGCATGATTCGACTATTCAATGTAAACTAAAGCCAATTATACTGAATCCGACACGAGAATGCAATTGGTTTAATATAGGACATCGGCTTTTCCCGAATCTGGCATGGAATTGTCCGTTTCACTATGAGGACACGGGTTTAAGCCATGCCTGAGAACCATGTATGTGCAGCTCCGTCGAAACCGGTAAAACCGGGCTGCATTGGCAGCAGAAAGTGTGTATTATGCCCCCTCCAATGCATGGCGGCCCCATGGGGCGCGGTTTCCTGACAGATGAGGAAAAGGCCAACCGACCAAAGGTCACATTTGCGCTGATCCGCCGGATCTTTTCCTGGCTCCTGCCCTACATGCGGCAATTGCTGCTGATTCTGGCATGCATCATCCTCTCCTCTGTCCTCAATCTGTTTCCATCTGTCCTGACCGGCAAAATCATAGATGACGGCCTGATCGGGCAGAATCTGCCTGTGCTTGTAAAGCTCATCCTGCTGTCCCTGGCAGTGACTTTCGGCGCCAACCTGATTGGTGTCGGCGAAAGCTACCTCAATACCTGGGTGGCGCAGCACATCACCTTTGACATGCGCAACCAGATGTACCGCCATCTGCAGCAGATGTCCCAGCGCTTTTTCACATCGTCCAGTCAGGGAGATATCATCACCCGGATGACCTCCGATATTGACGGTGTTGAGCGCATCATCTCAAATACGTTTACCTCCATTCTCTCAAATGCCATTACGCTCATCGTTGCCATCGTCATGATGTACAACCGGAACTGGATTCTGGCAACGGTGGCCCTGGTCATCGTCCCGCTATTCACCATTCCAACCAGGCACGCGGGCAAAACCCGCTGGACACTGACCCGCGAGGCCCAGGAGTGCAATGACCAGGTGAACGGCATTCTGAATGAGACACTGTCAGTGAGCGGTCAGCTGCTGGTCAAGCTGTTCGGCAAAGAAGATGTCGAATACGAGCGGTACCGCTCTGTCAATGAACGGATGATAAAGCTCAACATTCGGGAACGGATGGCCGGCAGATGGTTTTTCATGATCCTGGTTACATTTACGTCCATCGGGCCCATGCTCATCTACCTCATCGGCGGTATCCTCATGATGCGCTATGACGCCAGACTGACCGTCGGTGACATCAGCGTCATGGTCGCGCTGCTTGGGCGCATGTACGGACCGGTCAATCAGCTGCTAAACCTGCACGTGGAATGGATCCGCTCCATGGCGATGTTCACGCGCATCTTTGAATACTTTGACATGCCGCTTGAAATCCGCAATGCAGAAAATGCCATCGTGCCGGCAAAACCTGCCGAGGGATGCGTCACCTTCTCCCACGTCAGCTTTGGCTATGAACCGGACCGGGAAATCCTGCATGATGTCACTTTCTCGCTTGAGAGCGGGCGGAGCATCGCCATTGTCGGGCCCTCCGGCTCCGGCAAGAGCACGATGATCAACCTGATCCCCCGCCTGTATGATGTCAGTGCCGGCACCGTCTTCTTTGACGGGACCGATGTCCGTCAGCTGGACCTTGCCTATCTGCGGCAGAATGTCGGCATCGTCTCCCAGGAGACGTATCTGTTCAACGGCACGATTCGGGAAAACCTGCTGTATGCCCGTCCGGATGCCTCAGAAACCGATCTCATAGAGGCCTGCAAAAAGGCCAATATCTGGGACTTCATAGAGGCTCAGGAGACAAAGCTGGATACCGTTGTGGGCAACCGCGGTCTCAAACTGTCCGGCGGCGAAAAACAGCGCCTGTCCATCGCGCGCGTCCTTCTCAAAGATCCTGCCCTTCTCATCTTTGATGAGGCGACCTCCTCCCTGGATTCCATTTCTGAAAGCAAAATCCAGGAGGCCATAGACCCCATCATTGACTCAAGGACCTCCATCCTGATCGCCCACCGACTCTCTACCATTCTTGCAGCAGATGAGATTCTGGTTGTCAGGGACGGCCGGATTGTCGAGCGCGGCGTCCATGAAACGCTCGTGAAAGCCGGCGGCATCTACACAGAACTGTATGAGACCCAGTTCCGCCGTGCCCTTGATGAAAACCGGACAGAATCGGGCATCCAGCCCTGATTCATCCCGTTCCATATGCCCTAACTTCGGCCTGAATGGCCCATCAAAGGAAGGTCAGTTATGAACCAACACGAAAAAAGGCCTGAAAACGTAAATGATGCAAGCGCCCGCAATACCAGTCTGGTCAGCCGGAGCGTCATCATCACGGTCGTCTTTGCCCTCATTCTCATCCTGTACACCCTCTTCCAGCCGCACGGCATGATTGTGGAATTCAGTGAGACAGCGCTCAGCGTAACGGATCCGGTCGGCCAGGTTCTGTCTTTCAACTATTCGGATATCCGCTCTGTTGAGCAGATGGAATCCCCGATTTACGGCAGACTCACCACCGGACGCCAGAGCAGTACCTGCTGGTACGGGCGCTACCACAACATGCTCTGGGAAGACTACACCCTTTGTATTCATCCAAACTGTCCGCTCTGCGTAGTCATCTCAACAGATGACGGCGTGTTCGTTTTCAACGGTCTGAATGAGGAGGAGACAGTGGTCTATACCGACACATTGCTCAAAATGACCGGCTCGGCATCTGCATGAAATCACCCCCTTTTACATAGCATTTAACAGAGACCGGAATGCATTTTCGCGTTCCGGTCTCTGCTTTTTTATTTACGCTTCCTGCGCCTGATGAAAATGATGACAATCACAAGAATCAAGGCAAGACAGATCAGATACGGCAGCACTGCAATAATCAGGAGCAGCGTATCTGCAAGGAACTCCGCAAATGATTCTATGCCCACCTCAAACGCGGCAAGGATCCGTTCACCGAAGGAAACCGTCTTTGTCTGGGCAACTTCCTTCCGCTTTTCCTCGCGCAGTGTGATGCTGACGGATGAGTAATCCACCGCCTTGTCCGTCCGTCTGAGCGATGTGGTCAGCCGGTCTATCTCGTACTGCTTGTCTGCAATCTGGTCCTCAAGGGCCAGCAGATCGCTCAGCTTCGTCGTTGTCGTCACCAGACTCTGCAGCCGTTCCAGCAGCATCTGCTGCGTCCTGAGACGCGTCTGGGTATCCCGGTAGTTTTCCGTCACATCCTCCGCCGTCTCGCTCTGACTGGTGACACGCCCGATGCCCGCAGTCCCCTCAAGGAAGAGATCCAGGCTTTCGGATGGGATGCGCACCGCAATGTTGGCGCGCTTAAGACCGCTTGAAGTCGTTGTGACAGAGGACTGACTTGTCCAGCCCTTGTAAAGGCCGCAGATGTTCCTGATCTGCTCAAGCGCCTGATCGAAGTCATTGGTCGTGATATCTATGGATGCCGTCCGGACGATCTTCTTGTCCTGGGACAGATCCGGCGTCTCTGCGTCGGTATCATCTGAATCCTCGTAAAGCGGCACTTCCCCGCTCTCCTCGATTGTCATGCCGCGGCTTTTGAGCTGCATGCCGTTCCCGTATGCAGCAGTGCTGCCGGCTAGATTCATGGCCTCATACGCGCCGCCGCCCGCATCATATGCGGCAGCTTCCGGCATGTAGTAGCTTTCCTCTGCCTCATACTCAAC
>JAFSZW010000390.1 GCA_017458865.1 Clostridia bacterium | reverse complement strand
CGTATCACTGCTCCAATCGCTGGCCCTATCGCTCAGATGAGCGCATGATGTCTCTCATACAATTACACCCTATGCTATGGTTTTATTGTTCACACCTCGCCCAGGCATCTGGAATTGCTGCAATACTTCAGGCAAAGAGACGCTCCGAACGTACCAAAACCGTCTGACAGATCAGGCGCCATATAGTACTTCTGTATCCCGTGACAGCATTCTAACAATCGTGCTGTTCATTTGCCATTCCAGGCATCCCTTTTCATTCCATGCTTAAGGAGATCTGTTTTCATGTCATCCAATCGGACTTCCAGCCGTTATCAGAGCACCAAAGCCGCGTTCTGTGGCTTAATGGTCGCACTTTCCATCGTACTTATGCTGGCAGGCGGCATCATTCCAATTGCTACGTACGCCGTTCCCATGTTCAGCGCACTCTTGCTTCTGCCCATCTTTTTCGAGTATAAGGCCAAGATGGCCTGGACCGCCTATGCCGCTGTATCTCTGATCAGTCTGTTTCTCGGTCTTGACAAAGAAGCTGCATTCTTCTATATATTCATAGGATACTACCCGATTATCAAGTTCCGTCTGGACCGTATTGCAAATAAGCCGCTCAGGATCGGACTTAAGCTGCTCATTTTCAATGGTTCCTATGTTCTCATGTACGCCTTTCTGGGATTCGTCCTGCACATGGATGCTGTCGTTGCGGAATTTGGTGAAATGGGCACTGCAATGTTCATCGGTTTCGCTGTTCTGCTCAATGTCTGCATGTTCCTTTATGACCGGCTGTTGTATCCCATATCACTTCTGTATTTCAACAAGCTCCGTCCAAAGCTGAAACTTCCATCTTAATCCGGATTATCAGACTGAAATTGTCCCGTGTCCTTTCTCACAGTTGTAAAGCATTATGATCAAGAGATCTGCACTACTGAATCATTTCATATGGTTACGAGCAACAGCATACTGAGTTTTCCGCTGTCTTCTCATATATTCTCTGTCTCCACATGTATTGACATGTTATGCAGCCGATCTGTCCAGGGATGGATAGACCGGCTGCAAGTTTATACAGAGTTTGAAATACGTGAGAAATCGCTCAGAGTGCACCGAAAAGTGATTCGACATCCTTGTCGGATATAATCCGTTTGGATTTCTTTTCGGCATTCTTGAGCATCCCGTCGACCTTGTTGTCGAGTGCTTTTGCAATGAACTGCGTAGCATCCAGGCCGCGCAGGACAAAGAAGCTGAGCGGATCCTCGTCAAGGCGCAGGCCCACGCCATACATAACGGCAGCGACATGCTTGCACATATAGGCGCCATCCGGACAGGAACATCTGAAATGGATCTCGCGGGGTGTCGGAAACAGGCCGTCCCGGCTGAAGAAGAGGGTTTTCATCTCCTCCGGGAACTTGCCATTCAGCAGTTCCTCCATGTTTTTGACGCGGGTCAGCGAGATATCGAGGATCTGCGCCTGGCGCGCCTCGCTGAGCGGGTCTATGGTGATGCTGACCCTGTACGGATTTGATGAGGAGCCCTGGACAAGTGCATTGACCTGTCCCTTGGCGATCTCAAGATCCAGCACCGCACCGGCACGAACGTACTTCCTGCCGCGCTCCAGTCGGTTGGAATAGTCCGCATACCGCTCAAGGTTGTCACACCAGGAAATGCCCCACCAACTCTGGCAGATCTTTCTGCTGTTGCTCTTCGGTGCAACCGGATGCAGTGTGATGCCTTTTGCCGCCTGCCTGCGGATGTACTCAGAGGCCTTGCTTGAGACCTCGTAGGACGTTGTCTGATGGAAATACTCGTATCCCCAGTAACTTCGCCTGGACATGCTCACACCTCCAGTTTCATGATCTCAAGCAGCTCTTCATTACTCATCTCCGTGATCCAGCTCTCACCACTGGAACCGATAATGTTCCGTGCAAGCTCGCTCTTTGACCGGATGAGTTCGTCAATCTTCTCCTCAATTGTGCCCTCGGCCACGAACTTGTGCACAATGACATTGTTCTTCTGGCCGATACGGAACGCACGGTCCGTCGCCTGGTTCTCAACTGCCGGATTCCACCAGCGATCGAAGTGGATCACGTGGTTGGCCGCTGTCAGGTTGAGACCGGTACCACCGGCCTTAATCGTCAGCACCATGAACGGAATGTAGCGTTCCGAATTGAATGCGTCCACCATCGCCTGACGGTCTTTCACCTTGGTTTCACCATGGAGTACAAGACCTGGGCGTCCAAACACGCCCTCAAGGAAATCTGCAAGGTACTGGGTAATTTCCCTGTACTGGGTAAAGATGAGCACCCGCTCATGCTTGTCCCGGATGGTCTCGCAGATCTCGCGCAGCACCTCAAACTTGCCGCTGTCCTTCTCGGCATACTCATCAAGACCCAGATACTGGTCCGGATGATTGCAGATCTGCTTGAGCTTGCCGATCACCGCCAGGACAACGCCTTTTCGCTGAATGCCCTCCAGGGTTTTGAGGCTCTTTTCAATCTCCTCAATCTGACTGCGGTAAAGCGCCGACTGTTTCTTCGTCAGGGTGATGTAGTCAACCGTCTCAACCTTGTCCGGCAGATCCGAGATAATCGTCTTGTCCGTCTTCAGGCGCCTAAGAATGAACGGCGAAATCATCCGCTTGAGCTTCATGTAGCCATCCGGCGCCTCAGGCAGCGCCTTTGCAAAGTCGCTGAACTCCTTTGCCGAGCCCAGCAGTCCCTGATTTAGGAAATCAAACAGAGACCAGAGGTTGGTCAGGTCATTTTCAATCGGCGTACCGGTCAGGGCAATGCGACGTCTTGCCTTCAGTGCCTTAATCGCCTTTGCCTGCTTCGTTCCGGGATTTTTAATGGCCTGTGCCTCATCCAGAATGACATAATCCCAATTCGTCTCAGCCAGTGCCTCGATCTTGCTGGCCATGGAATAGGTCGTCATGGTCACCAGAGCATCACTTTTCTCCTCACGGAGCATTTTGTCGAGTCTGGTGCCTGTCTGTCCGTGCAGACGGCGGATTGAGATGCCCGGCGTAAAGCGGGCTGCTTCTTTTTCCCAGTTGCCCATCAGGGTCGCCGGGACAATCAGGAGCACCCGCGCATCTTTCCGTTCCATTCGGACACGTTCAAGGAACGAAAGCACCTGAAGCGTTTTGCCAAGGCCCATGTCATCCGCCAGGCAGGCACCAAAGCCCAGGTCACCCATCTGGCAGAGCCAGCCGTATCCGTTCATCTGGTACGGCCTCAGCTCCGCATGCACGCCGCCCGGCAGATCAGGCACTTTGTATTTGGACGGATCCCTCAGATTCTGGAACGTCATCTGCAGCCACTTGCCATTGGTGATTTCTACATCCTCCGGCGTGTCCTTGTTCTGTTTGCCAAGACCCGCCTCAAGGCGCAGTGCTTCCATCATGGTGAGGTCGCCCTCATAGTCTTCCATCATGCCAAGCAGCTTCCTCAGCTGCTCATGATCCACCTCAACCCACTTGCCCTTGATGAGCACCAGGCCCTCTGCCATTTTCAGCAACTGACGGATTTCAGCCTGGGTCAGTTGCTGACCGTCCACAGTCAGCGTAGGCTTCATGGAAATGATGGCATCCAGTCCAAGCAGAGATGGTGACTTTTCGCCCAGCTTGACCGAAACCGTCACTCTGGACGCTTTACGGCGCCACCAGTTGGGCAGTCGGCAGCAGATTCCTGCGGACTCTATGGCTTCCACACTTTTGAGGAACTGCCAGGCCTCATCACTGGTCAGGCGGAGCGGATGCAACAGCTCTCCTGATTCCATGAATCCGCCAATCAGGGGCGATATCTCAGCCGCCTGATTGAGACAGGAGAGGAGGGCAACAAGCTTGTCCTGCTGGCCCTTGAACTCAGTCAGAGCGTAGGACAGCGGCTGATGCCTGACCCGACCCTTTATCCTCGTCGTATAGGTGGCCATAAAGGCAAACGGATAGTCCTCATCGATTTCCTGTCCCGGCTTTTTGTTCTCAACGAGATGGAAAAAGACGCGCTCCGGGATACGCAGATCCTGGCTGCGCTCGGTCAGGAACATTTCAACCGTGCCGCTATACGCCTGGATGGCTGTCCGGAAGTACTCAAGCAGTCTGGCAAAACCGTTTCTCAGCCAGCTGTCCGTGATGTACTCTGTGCCTATACCAAACGGGACAGCTGCCAGGATATTCTCAGCCTCCATCTCATCCGGCTCAAAATCCGTCTGTTCCCGGGTGATTTCAAGCGCCGGCTGTGCAGAAAGACAGCGGATAAAGGCAGCTGCAAATGTATGCAGAAAAGCCATTCCGGGAACATCGTCCTTGCGAACCGGCTCAAAGCCCATCTGGAAAAGCAGTTCCCATTTATCCTTTTCGTACGCATCATGCAGATGTCTTGAACGTGGTTCAAGATCCGTCTCGGGGATATCCAGGATAAAACCATCCGGTGTAAAGACCACCGTAAGCTGTGGCTTGCTTTCTTTTCTTGCAGGCATATCATGCCCTCCCTGTCATCTCAGCGCTCTTCCTGCCGCCGGCAGGCCATCAATTGGCTATTTCGTATTCGGATCAATAAGGTCAGAATGACCTATACCCATGAGCTCCGTCGTCGCACGAGGGCTTGTATTGCCTCCGTTGTACTTGCCTATTCTCGTGATCTGCTGACCCATGAAGCACATGACTGCCGTCTGACCGCCGTCCAGATTGAGTGCTTCCTTGCAGCCAACTGCCATCGCATGATCCGCGAGGAACTGGATATCGACGCCAACACTCACGTTCTTTATCCGGCCCTCCGCCAGAATGGCATAGTAATGTCCGGGCTCAACCATGCCTATCGCGCATCTGGGCTGCGGCGTAAAACCATTTTTCATCTCCTTCAGGAACGGATTGTATTCCCCGTCCCGGATGAGATACGGCCCAAATGACCATACATCTATGGCCCCATCCGCAATATATTCCGAGGCAAGCCGTTCATCCGAACGGTATACCGCCCAGTGCCCGTCATCGTACATCGCGAGGGTGTCAAGATTCGGGAACTGGCGCCGGTTTGCCTCAGGCACACGGTCAAAGAACACACGTCCGTCTCGGATCACCATGCCAATCATCGTCTTGCGCCCCAGGCGATACGTATAATAGTCCGTATTCATACCGAATACGACCTGGTTCTCCTTCGCAATGAGCTTTGCCTGGACATGTTTGTTCTGCGGCTTATCAGGATCATACAGAATGGAACCGAAGCGTTCCCGGTCAAGATCACAGAAAATATGCGCCTCATACCAGGTCAGCACCTCGACCGGATCGAAAATCCGTTCCACACGAACCACCAGTGTCGCGGTAGCATAGAACCAGAGTCCTTCAGTATCGTCCGCATGTACCCATTCGCCGCTTGCCGCATAGCCAAGCTCATCCTTTGGCACATCCGCCAGATCCGCCGGCCAGGCCACATCTGCGTACGGTTTGCGCGTTGTCTCGGATGATGTCCGGACCGCGGATGGACTGGTAATCCGTTCCTTTTGGGGACCTGCCTTTCCTGCCCCATCTTCCGTCGCCGTTTCAAGGACTGCAATTGGCAGACCAGCTGCAGCGTCCATTTGCGCTGGCTGCGAAGTCGTATCGTCCGATGCCGCCGGCACATCCGGCTGCTGCTGGGTGCCATCCGCCTGGTCTGTCTGTGCCTGCTGATCAGGGCCTTCGGTCTGGTCCTGTTCATCCTCAGGCTCATCTGCACTGGCGGTTTCATCAGTTGTAATGATCTTTGCAGTCATCCCGCTCCCGGTTCCAGAGGCCGTGTCTGGCGTGAACGTGATGAGGGCCTGATTTGGTTGTTCTGTCGTTTCGTCCGTTCCCGCTGCCGTCTCTGTCTGCAGGCTGACCGAAGGTCCGCTTTCAATCCGGGCCAGCACGCCGTCATTCGTTGAGAGCGCTGTCTCCTGTTTCGTGTCCGTATTTGATGTATCAGTTGCGCTGCTTTCATCCGCTGCCGGTTCCATCACCAGCACAACTTTAGCCCTGCCCGATGGTTCCATCTGCGCCGCGTCAGCGGCAGCATCTGTGGGCTGAACATTGCCGGTATTGGCAACTGTCGCAGGTTTTTCATTGGCATCTGTCGGCGAAAGGTCGGCAGTGGTTACCTCAATGTGTTCAAGGAAGTCACCGCCCTCAATATCCGGTCCTACCGTGCTGTACACAAGGCCGAAATCCGCACAGCTGTTCTTGTCCTCATCCGACACGACAAAATGTGTAGTTGCCTGTGTCACATGCAGCCTGTAGGCCGCATCTGCTGCCTCAAGCCCGGTCCGTCCGTTCTGGGAGGCAAGCGGGACACGCCAGTTCATATGAATGGGCTGTTCCTTTGCCAGATGCAGATAGACCTTTTTTACATCCCATGTCCCGTATATCTGCGCGGAATCCGGGCAGAAGGTGGGATCTGATGCGTTCATTGAACACCTGAGTGCGGCATCTGCGCATACCTTGTGTGCGCCATGGCCGTACTCACCGTTTACATCATGCGAGAGGACAACCTCCGGCCTATAGCGCCTTATAAGGCCAGTTATGAAGGTGTCCACATCTTTCTGCTTCCAGCGGTGATATCCGTCCTCCAGCGTACCGGAGTACGTATCATGAAACGTCCCGATAACCGGATAATTGCGTACACCCATGGACCAGAGGCCGTTCAGGAGTTCGCTCTTCCGGGTTGTATTGGAATAGCTCATGTACGCAACAACAACGCTCAGGCCGCGTTCCACGCCATAATCCGGAATCGTGCCGCCGAAAAAGAGCAGCTCATCATCCGGATGTGCAGCCAGCAGCAGTATGTCAGCTTTATCCTGCGTGGGCTGCCATACCTGAACCCAGTCAGGCAGCTCACCATCTCCAAAGACACTGACCTCATTGATTTTAAACTGTGCCTTTTTCCCGGATGTGTCAATCAGGCGGAAATGTGTCACAGCGCCCAGATCCAGCAAAGTATGCGCGTAGCGCATCTCGCCCACGATAATCGTTTCCCACTGCCCGCCTCGCTCTGCCTGGATCTCCCAGTACTGCGGTTCCTCGCCAAAGCAGATATACAGCCACCTGGCACTCTTGCCCTCAGGCGTTTCAAACTCCAGATAACCGTTTTTCATTTCACGGTTGCGCCAGAAACTGGTATACAGACCGTCATGAACGGATTCTGTCCCTTTTCCGGCACTCGTAATCCTGCACTGGCTGGTCAGGTCCTCCGCGATCTCCGCGCAGGCCATGTTCATGAATAGCAGCAGGCAGAGAAAGATGCCCGCAATGAGTTTTTTCATAGCTAACCGAAGCGCAGCCGCCGGCTCGCAGCAGCATACGCCAATTCTCCTTTCAGTCCATTCGCCTGCCAGATTTTGTCCGCAGGCAGCGGGCCTTACTTTGTTTGTATCCGTTCTTCCAGCACGCTGCAAAGTACCGTCAGCGTTTCAATGGACAGTGCCTCTGCCCTCGCCTGCAGCGGGATGT
>JAFSZW010000389.1 GCA_017458865.1 Clostridia bacterium | reverse complement strand
TCGCAATGATCCTGCGGTTCTCCCCCTGGACCAGACAGTTGCCGGTCACCTGGCGGGAGGTAATGCCCTCACGCAGCACCTTCCACTCTTCGCTCCGGTAATGGTCAGGATGGATATGCCAACCCATGTCCTCATCCGTTTTGCCGACGATATCCGCCTGGGAACTGAACTCGTAGTAGTCAAGGAAACTGCGGCTGGCGCCGGCGAACCGACGTTCACTGTCTTTCCAGAAAAACTTGAGGTCAGAATTTTTGACCACATTGTCCCAGAGAAGCTCGGCTGTGAGCGCATCCTGCGAATGCGTTTCGTTTCGGTATGCTGCCTGGAGTTCCCTCACCTCTGCCTCCGCGGAGCGAATCAGCAGGTAGTAGATGTTTTCCCGGATGCGGACCAGATGGAAGCACTTCCAGGTGTAAGCGCCATGGAAGGACAGTATCCGAAGGTGAATGCTGATCCCGCCGTTCAGCAGGGTACGCTCATCAAGCGTGTCAGGGCACATAAATGTGATGAAGCGCTCCCGGTCGTCCGGGAAGAGCAGCTCATTTGCATACTCTTCAATTCGCGTCTGCAGAGTGCCAGCGGTCAGCCGGTGGTCCGCGTCGTTACTCTGATGCAGCGAAAGCACGGTCATCTCGTTCAGGTTGATCAGCAAAACCTGATCATATACCGAATAAAGGGAACGCAGGCCGTCGTCAAGCAGTTTCTGCTGGTCAAGTGCCGCAATCCTTGAAAGATTGGTCACGTTGACCAGGATTGCGCAGCTGCGGTCAAGCTGTGCCAGCCGGCTGGTCCTTGTTTCGTAGTACTCGTCATTGAAGACGAAAAAGAGGCTGCTCTTCCCGTTTATGCGTGTTTCCTCAAGCAGGTGCTGCATGCGCTGCGTGATGCGCTCCAGTGGAATGTAGTTCACACCGGTACCGCTGTTTGAGAGCAGCGGCCAGTCAAGCGCCGGCGCAGTCGTCTCAAACGCCTGGTTGGTAAAGAGCATTGCGACTGAGTTGCTGCTAAGCTCAAGGATTGCAAGCGGGATGCTGTTCAGATCCCGGCCGGTGACCGGACCGGACGGATCACTGCCAAGCTTAAACGGGTTTGCGCTGAGGACATTCAGATATCCGATCGCATCATAATACCCGCGCATTTTCGGTGATTCCCATTTGAGGCCGGATTCCCTCATGCGCTTGACGCATGCCTCATACGGCATGGGCTGCCCAAACAGGAATCCCTGTACCTTTTCGCAGCCGATATTGCGCAGAAAATCGAACTGTTCCTCTGTCTCAACGCCCTCTGCTAGGGTCTGGACGCTGATCTGCTTGGCCATGTTGACGATGGAGGACAGAATCGTCCTTGAGCGCACATGGAAGTTGCTGAGGAACCGCATATCAATCTTGAGCTCATCGAACATGTAGTCCTTGAGCACATTGAGAGACGAGTATCCGCTGCCGAAATCATCCATCCAGACACCGTATCCAGCCTCATGGAAGCGCTCGATGTACTGACTCATCAGGGCCTCATTGCTGGCCAGCACGCTTTCGGTGATCTCAATGCACAGACTGCTCCTGGGCATCTTGTTTGTCAGGACCGCGTTTTCCACGATTTCAAAGATGTCGCAAAGCTCGTAATCGAGCCTCGACAGGTTGATGGACACCGGCACATCCGTATACGCAACAATGGTGCTGTAATTCTCGCACACCTTGTTCAGCACATAGGTATCCAGGTGGTGAATTCTGCGGTGCTTTTCAAGTATTCCGATATACTCGGCAGGCATCAGCATGCCATATTCCGGATCCTCCCAACGGGAGAGGGCCTCCATGCCGCAAATCTGCCGGGTCAGTGTCCGCACCACCGGCTGAACGTATACCTTGATATATCCGCGGGACAGGGCTTCGTCCAGGTGGTCGAGCACATACCTCTCCATATCATCCGGGCGTCGTCTATCTATCATCTTGATTCCTTTCCGTGATGCACATCTGGGAACAAAAGTTCATCTGAGTAGTGGCAGTGCGCCGGAAACAGGCTGTTTCGTGGCTGCCTTCCATGAACTGCCGTTCATGTCCTGAAAACTGAGTATACCATATGATTCTGGTACAGAAAAGACTGAAAGCCAAATTTTGCTGAAATTGACACCTTTGGCCACGCAAACATCTCCTGCCTCAACTCGCTACAGAACATGGCAAAATTTGGCTTTTTGGGGGCCTTACAGAGCCTGAACACCCACTTGCTGAAGGAGACCATCAGACTCTTGCAGCGGCCCTGGCGGCGCTGTAAATGGCATCTAGCGCGGTTCCAATTTCTTTGGCGTCCCCTATGACCTGAATTCGGCACTCGGGGAGCGCGTCCCGGATGCCGGCACTGAGTGCATCGGCAGGTTTACGCCCGATTGCCAGTACGGCGCTGTCAACATCCGGCAGGTTATACGAATATCCGGCAGTTTTTAGTTTCAGCACGGGCAGAGCAATTCCCTCAAGCTGTGTTTTTACGTGCACACGTACGCTGTGCGCGCTTAGACTGTCAAATAGGAAATGCCTGCGGCTGGAGGTCAGTGCGTTGCCAATGGACTCATCTGCCTCAATCAGATCCACATCATATCCCTGAGCGGCAAGTGCGTCCGCTGTTTCGCAGCCCACCAGGCCACCGCCGATGATGGCAATATGCCGGCCTTTGAGCTGCCTGGCACCGGACATGATTTCATCTGCTGTAAACACAGATGGAGACTCTGCACCGGGGATCGGTGGATGGGATGCGCTGCTGCCGGTGGCAAGGATCAGCACATCCGGCTTTTCGTGCAGGATGAAAGGGACATCAACATCGGTGCTAAACTGAATCGGAATCTGCAGCCGCTCAAGTTCCTTTGTGCGGCAAAGGATGATCTCCCTGAGGCGCGCCTTGCGGGGCGGCAGGGCTGCGTAGTTGATCAGCCCGCCGGGGCGATCCGTCTTCTCGTAAATCATTGGACGGAAACCACGCTGTCCAAGGTCACAGGCAGCCTCAAGGCCGGCAGGACCGGCACCGACAATCATGATTCTGAGTGCCTTCTCTGTCTCTGTTGCGGGAACGAAGTTCAGGACGGACTCAAAGCCGAGCCGTGGATTCTGTGTGCAGCGGATCTTCTTGTATCTGGCTGAATCCCGGCAGCCCTGATTGCATCCGAGGCATGGACGGATCGTTCCAAGCTCCGGATGAAGCGTTTTGGCAATGAGGTACGGATCTGCCAGATTGGCGCGCGCCATGGCAACCATATCCGCCTGTCCCCTTTCCAGTACCTGATTAGCCTCTTCAATGTTCGTGATGCGGTTTACCGCGATGACCGGAATGGTGACAGCAGCTTTCACTTTTTCTGCATTCACGGCATTGAACGTGTCCTCGACGTCCATGGGTGCAGAGATCCACTCATCTGATTCGGGCATGCCGCAGGATACATGGATCGCATCCGCGCCTGCTGCCTCAAGCAGTCGGGCGATTTCGACCGTCTCATCAATGCCCCGCCCGCCGGGAACCCGCTCATCCCCGCTGATGCGGAAGATCAGGGGGAAATCATCGCCGACAGCGGCCTTAATCCCCTTTATGACCTCCATGGCAAAGCGGGCACGCCTTTCGGTGCTCCCGCCGTATTCGTCGGTCCGGTGGTTGTAATGCGGGGACATGAACTGTGCGATTTCGTGTGCGTGTGCGCCGTGCAGCTCAACGCCGTCCACACCGGCAAGCCGGCACCGGACAGCACCGGCTGCATAGCTGCCGATCAGCTCCTGAATGTATTCAGGTGTGAAGTCATTTATGTCGTCAATTTTGTATCCGCGTCCCGCCTGAAAGGACGCCGGGTGCAGCTGACAGAAGAGCCTGGCACCGAATTTATGGACCTCATCAGCCAGTTTTGCCCAGCCGGGAATATAGCTGTTGTCCGATATGGCAGGCCTTGCCGTCCCGGGCTTCCCATGCGGACTGCCGGGGATGATGATACGGCCTATACCGCCCTCTGCCCTTTCGCGTACATAAGCGGTGAGTATGTCGTTGACATATCCTTCCGGATTGCAGAAATGTGTGCACATAGAGGGAAAGACAATACGGTTTTTGAGCTCGACGCTGCCGAGCCGGATGGGAGTAAATACGTTCATGGTGTCGTTTCTTTCTCACTGTGCTTCGGTATCCGCAGGCTGGTGATGCGGCCTTGAATGCTTGTCGACAGGGATATGTGCGATCATCCGGGTGTTTCATTTGCTGACAGGGAAATGCGCGAAATGGCACATAACGGGTCTGTATCTGGAAACACGGACAGATCTCATCCGGTAATGGGCAGGCATTGCGCTACAGGCTGTAGTCCGCAATGCACTTCTTGAGGCCCTCTATTGTATTGGGAAAGCAGATGGCGTGACTTTTTGCCTTTGAGCAGTCCATCCACAGGTTGTTGTGCGCAGGCCTGTCGCTGATCCTGATTGGCAGGGAAAGCCTTTCTTTGAGCCACAGCGCTGTATCCAGCATGGACAGATCATTCTCGCTGCCATAATTGTAGACGCCGCCCGGCAATACAGCCGCCTGCCGGATCAGACGGGCGACCTCACGGACATATGTAACCGCGCGGTAGTCCCCAGATGAAAAGGCAGCGTCAGCGCTTCGCAGCATCAGCATGAGAAAATTGCCACGATTGGGCACGCCGTACATTGGCATATCATACATCCAGGTTGCGCGGAGCAGGACTGTATCCGGACAGATGTCAAGTGTCCTCTGCTCCATTTCAAGCTTGTGACGCGCATAAACGTTCGCAGGACTGACATCATCCTCTGCATATGGTCCCTCACCTGCGCATCCGCTGTAAACCTGATCTGAACTGAAAATGACGCATTTCCGTCCGGTTCTGACCAGACAGACCGGAATATCGATATTGGCACGGCGGGAGGCATCCGGGTCCTTTTCGCAGGTCGGAATGTCAGATATTGCCGCAGTATGGATGATCACATCCGGCTGCACCGTTTCTACGAGACGCCGGATATCATCATCACTGCAGCTTCTCAGTGATGGCGCCGGGATCGCGTTTTCCATCTCGCTCATAATCCGTGCCCCGACGAATCCCCGGGGTCCTGTTACCAGTGCTTTCATGACGATCCTCCCAGTTTTGTATGACGTCGTCCTCAGAAAACGATTACGACTGTGTGCCTCGTATACCTGCAATGGATGCAGATAAGGTGCGGAAATTGCCTGTTCTATCTGCCATGTTCAAGACAGATTCACGCCTTGCCTATCCGGCGCTTCATGACAGTTTGGTGATTCGTGGAAACCGGATCAGTCGACAGGTTGCGGGTGCCTGCTCAATCCGTATGCAGTCTTCCTTTTTGGAGAAAATGTAAACGAATACTGAACTGTTTAGAATTATATCATGTTTAGGCTGCACGAAAAAGGGGAAAAATCTGTCTGTTTGACGGATTAAGGTGTGTATTTCAAAGAAGCACATACTCAAAAGCGTCCGCGGGATTATGCTTCCCCATGGAAACAAAAACGTGTCGGTATTGGAATCAACAGTTTCTTTGTGAGATAAAATGCTATTATGACCACCGTTTACCCCATGTGTCTATCTCACCGGGGCAACTCTATACGGGCGCAACTTGTTTATCGATTCGATGAACTGTCACAGGGGCTTTCAACAAAATACACGCATTATAGTTCATCATGCCACCCCCGATCCAGCTCATCAAGCCTGGACACATCCGGCATTGTCCTAAGCATATCATTTTCCACAGCACGTCGCACCAGGTCGGTGTTCTTCTTCAGCTGTTCGGATGCGGATATCGCTGTAACACTCCATACATCATCCACCAGTTCCTTTTTTAGAAAAGTAAAGGAATGTTTCGGAATGTTGAGATCCAGCATATCCATATTGTGTGTGGTAAAGATTAGCTGCTCGTTCTTTCCAAGCCGCTCAACCATGAGGCCGAAGAGGTTCTTCTCGATGTCGCTATGGATAGAGGAGAAATGTTCATCACAGTAGTAGAACGTTTCTCCCATTGACGCCATAGAAGCAAGGAACACTGCTACATCAATTTCCTCGGCTGTCCCGCTTGAGAGGACATCTCTGTTGAGAAGTTTTCCTTCCTGAATGAAAATCTCTGTGCCTCGGCGCTTTATGAGAAATGTATCCTTCGCCTCATTAATCTGCCGGATGTCCGTCAAAGTAGGATCGAGCGTAGGAAGGACAGCCCGTAGTGTTTTCAGCAGTTCCTG
>JAFSZW010000388.1 GCA_017458865.1 Clostridia bacterium | reverse complement strand
TCGAGCCTTATTCCCTGGTCTTTGAATGGTCCCAGTGGTATGTGTGGGGCTGGTGTATGCTCAGGCAGGATTTTCGGCTTTTCAGGCTCAGCCGCATGACAGATCTTCGCAGCGGCGAACCTTTCCCTGGCCGTCCCTGTCCATCACCGAACCTGATGACCGAAAGGGTGTTTCCTCACCGTTATCAGGTAAAAGCTGTCGTACAGCCCGAATACCGCTTCAGACTCCTGGATGACTATGGCAAAGACTCCTTCACTGAGCAGGCAGACGGCACGCTCCTGTTCTCTTTCGGGTTTACAGATGAGGAAAGCATCCTCTCGTGGATCCTTTCATTTAAAGACGGGATAGAACTGCTTGAGCCGGAAGCGCTGCGCAGCAAACTCTGGCAGTTTGGCAGACATCTGAGCGGAAAATACGCTGAAACCTGACATGCACCTGTCATGTTTCCCCCTGTATAATTGGAGGTACAGCATACGAATCAGGGTCTGCTCACATCCGGCACTGAAACAGGCGATGCTGATATTCCACATCAGAAAGGAACATCTGACATGGCATTCGACTTTAAGACGGAATACCGGGCTTTCTATATGACGAAAAAAACACCTGAAATTCTGACCGTTCCACCTGCAAATTACATCGCCGTCCGTGGTTCTGGAGATCCAAACGAACCGGATGGTGATTATCAACAGGCCATCAGCATTCTGTACGCAGTGGCCTACACGCTCAAAATGAGCCAAAGGACAGACTACCGGATTGAGGGATTCTACGACTATGTCGTTCCGCCGCTTGAGGGATTCTGGTGGCAGGACGGCATTGATGGAATCGACTACAGCATCAAATCCGCATTCCGCTGGATCTCCGTCATTCGGCTTCCCGAATTTGTCAAAGAGAAAGATCTTGGATGGGCTGTTAAAACAGCCTCACAAAAGAAAAAGATGGACTGCTCTGCCGCGGAGTTCCTGATGGTTGATGAGGGCCTTTGCGTGCAGATCATGCACGTCGGTCCATACGATGACGAGCCCGCAACAGTCGCGATCATGAACCGGTTTTTGCTTGAAAACGGTTATGAACCGGATTTCACGCATCAGCGAAGGCACCACGAAATCTACCTTTCAGACGCCCGAAAGGTACCGCCTGAAAGACGCAAAACCATCATAAGGCATCCGATACGTTCCATGCGTTGACCTTCTGGCGCTCTGCTGCTGCCATTCGCAGTCCTGCAGGGCGCTTTTTATCCGGTTATAACAACTCTCTCTCCTGCTGCCAACCGGAGCAGTCTTTGTCACTCGCAAGCAGAGCCGCAAACATGCCGAGGGAACCGGAAGGCTCCCTCGGCATACATTTTCTTTTTCCGGCAAAACAGCCCGTCCTATCAATAATGTCGATTTGTACGGGTTTTACAGCGTAACAATCTCCACATCGGTCAGGAATTCGAGCATCGTGGACATCTGGTCCTCAGAGATAGGTGTAACACCGTCACCCGGCAGCAGCATGATGGCAATCTGGTATCCATGCCAGATACTCATGATATCAATACGGCTCTCGGTTTCCGTGTTTGTTGTAAAGATCAGCAGCTTTGTGCCTTTCCCGGTTTCGCCCGTAGTGACCTCAGCCCCCGGCATGTCCTGCAAGAAAATCGCAATCAGGCCAGCCAGCTCATCCTCACTGAAGTCATTGAGCGTTCTGCCATCCGCTTCCTCATCATAGGCAATGGTAATATAGCCCTGTACCTTTGACGGATCACTTGATGTCAGATACCCGACATAAAGAATATCTGACTTGTATGCCCCTTCAAAAGTATATCCCTCCGGAATGGTCGTTTTCACTTCAAAAATACCGTTGATCTGGATCTCCTGAACATCCTCAGCCACAGCATATACGCAGCCCATCAGGCACAGAACAAGCAAAATCGCGCTAACGATCTTTTTCATTGAGCAACCTCCAATCATCCTCCGGGAATCAGTTCCCGTCTTTCAGAAACAGTCTTAAATCATCACAGTATAGGATCATATGCAGATCAGTAGCAGTAACTCCGCATGATGAAACCGACCCGTCCGTTTGCATCAAATACCTGATACCATGTGGCATTCTGAGCAACGACAGTCAGTACTTCACCCTCATAGCAGTAACGCAGCACGGAGATCTGCAGGCTCGGTCCCCAGCGCAGATTCACCCAGCCACCAATCCGGCTCGGATGCACGGTCACCTGGAAACTGTTTACCACCTGCATGGTGTCATACTCCGTATTCATCTGCTGGATGGTATCCGCTGCCGGTGTGACAGGTGTTGGCGTCACATACGGCACGGCTGTTGGTCTGATAACCGGGCGGCTATATGACAGATAGCGTGCCAGCACATATCCGGTAGCACCATAGTAATTGATGCGCGCCCAGGAATTGTTCTCCACGTAACCGGTAACGGTGATCCGCTGGCCATAATCAAGCTGTCCCAGAATATTGGCATCCGTATCCGGCCAGGAGCGGACATTCAGATGTCCACCGTTGGTTTTCACATAGCATGTTTGATTCACGCTGTTTCCATCCGCATACGCGGCGCCAACCAGCAGAAGAACAAACAGCACAAGACAGACAATGCGCTTCATATGGATGAATCCCCCTTCTCAATAGTGGAAACGGGTGACAGATACATCGTTTCCTCACATTTGTGTATACGAATGCGGCACAGATTCGGGCAGCAGTCTGTCACCTTTTTTTATTGTGCTGCCGTGTCCGGGACTGAGTGCATATCAGGAAACCACAATCCCTGTACAACAATATAGACGAATCAGGCACCCATTTTCTTCCATTATCTGAACGATTGAAACCACTGGTGTTCAGTAATATCCGCAATCCTGCGATTAACGGAAGCAGACTGAAAACAGGACAGGATAATCTGATGCCATCTAAGATTGTCAGAATGAAGGCATTGATTGCATCAAACGACTGGGATGCGGTCAGATCATGCCAGGAGCATGTCAAAAGCCCTTAAAATGCCTGTCAGAACAAGCGCCAGGCAGATTCAGAATCACCTGACAAATCTGACAGAAAACGAACAAATCTGATAGTTTTCTTTCGGGTTCCCTGCTACAATACGCGGGAATTTTGGGTCCTGTCCCCGACCGAATGATGAGGTTTACTATGCGGTCAGTTTTTGTTCGTTTCTGTATTATGCAGGGTGCCTTCTGGTCCTTCCAGGCTGTTTTTCCGGGCTACCTTGCTGCCTATCTCATGGCAAACGGTTTTTCTGCCAGTGTCTGGGGAATCCTCCAGGCATTGAACCTGCTTTTCTGTCTGCTCGGCTCCCTGTTCTGGGGCGCCTGGATAGACCGTCATCAGGCCAGCCGCCGGTTCTATCTGCTGTCAAACGCAGCTGTAGGTCTACTCGGCATCCTCATATATCTCTCCTCTGGCATGCCGCTGCTCACTTTTTTCCTGTATCCGCTTTTCGGACTCATGAACGGACCAATCGCAACAACGCTCGATGCCTGGGTCATTGCAACTTTCCCGGAAAACCCGGATGCAGGCCCCCAGAGCCGCAGTTATGCGACACTCTGTTATGCCATTGTCATGCTCCTCTCCGGTCAGCTGATCTCCGCTTTCGGTTACTATATTATGCCAATCGGGTTGTGTCTGTTCCTCTGCATTTCCATCTTTACCGCAGTCCTGCAGCCGGAGATCCATCCTGAAATGGAGACCATTTCCACATCAAGGGAACTGAACGCGCACGCGTCCATGAGGCGTAAAATCCAAGAGCTGTTCGGGCATCGTGAATATGTCCTTCTGGCCCTTGCCATGCTGTTTATTGCAATGTGCAACGCGCCGATCAACAACATGAAAGTGGTTGTATTCCGGAATGTCGGCGGCGATATCCGTTACCTTGGATGGGATTCATTCATCGGCTGCATGTGCCAGTTGCCGTTTCTCACCTTTTCAAGGCAGCTACGCCGTTTCAGAGCTGAAAGCCGCCTTCTCCTCGGCATCCTTGCCTCAATTATCTATGCCGGACTCATCTCGCTGGCCCGCACGCCGAACATGGTCATCGTAGCCACCATCATGGCCAATGTCAACTTTGGTCTGCTCTTCCCTGCCATGCGGGAAATCACGGAGAATTCCACGCCGCATGCGCTCAGAAACAGTGCCCACAGTGTCATAGACGTTGCCTACGGCAGTCTGGCAGGCATGATTTCCTGTGTCTGGAGCGGATATGTCATTGACAACTTTGGTACCGCGTCCATGGCACGCATTGCCATGTGTATTGGCCTCGTTTCGCTTGGATTCGCATTCCTGATCGCTCAGCGCGCGCCAAAGCAGATTGGTCACATAAAAGGCCGCATACCTGCACCGGTACGAATTGTTTCCCGTCACTGACCGAAAGCGTCTGTTCAAATGAATCCTTTAACCGGCTGCCGCTGGCATAAACCAGTGACAGCCGGTTCTTTGTTATTCATTATGGCAGTCCATTATCAGGACACACCGGATCAGATCACGAGATTGACCCAGTTCCCTTCTTTAAAGCGCTTTCTCATCAGGATAAACCGGGATGCCTGGTCACTCATTACACCAAGCCAGACGCCGGTCAGGCCGAGATGGAATACGCTTACCAGAAGGATGGTCGTCAGGGTACGAATCCCGGTTACACTGATGAGTG
>JAFSZW010000387.1 GCA_017458865.1 Clostridia bacterium | reverse complement strand
GGGACACATATCACGCCTAAACACTTACCAGGGAACCGGCTCTGCGGCCTTTGGCGCTGCGCTGATTACCTGGCCAAAGAGGTGCAGAAAAAGCCCGCATCGGCCGAACAGCAGGCCAGCCCGATACCCGCAGCTGATTGATGCGTGCAACTTGCTCCCATGTTGTGGGGCACCGCGCGAACATCTGTCGATTCACAGCAAGAGGAAGGGTTGTTTATCCTCACCGGCAAGCCCGATCGAAAGCAGAAACGTCTGCTTGGTACCGGTCGGATTCCCTCATGAACATGTACCCCATAAGCCTGTTCGAGCCAAAGGACTGGCGGCACTTCACTGAGCGCAAAATTCAATGACCCGGGCCTGGATATGCAGTCTTCCCTCAGCGAGCATATCCCGATCCCTGATTCTTTTCTCTGCAGTTTTTTTGACTGTTAATCTTCCCGTTCCATCCAGACAATGCCAAATGTCATCTGGCATTTCGGGTTTTTAACGACCTAAATCTAAAAGAGGAGTTTCATTATGCAGCAATCCATTCGAGCAGATTTCACCCTTCCCGGCGAAGCCGGCTATGAGCAGCTGACACTGGACCTCGCCAGGCGTTGGGGTGCAGATGTTATCCGTGATAGTGACGGTACGCACCTCTCTCCGGAAATCACCTCCGCCGGCTACCGCGTCTACTCAACCATCTGTATCATCCGGCAGCATAACGAGTTTGCCAGTGCCCACCCAGATGCGCAGCAGCAGACGTTTCTCTCATCTGATCCTGTCACCGCGGTCTCGGATACACTGACTATCCATCCCCTCGACGGATACTTTACCGAGCAGTTCGAGCTCAACGATTCAGCTGAGGCGCTGCCGTACTGGCAGGTGTGGGACCGAACCGAAAATACGCTTCTGCCCCGGGATGCCTGGTCCTACCAGGACGGAACGGTGACCATATCCAACTGCCGTCCGTGGCATCGCTACACGGTCTCCTTCCTGTGCTGGCGCATCTGGGAGGAAATCAACATGTACAATCACACCACCAACAGCTGGACCAGCGAACACCTGAGACAACTGGATCCGCGGCATCCTCTGGCCTGGGAATATCTCAAGCAGTGGCTCGAACGCTGGTGCTGCGAGAATCCGGAAACCAATGTTGTCCGCCTGACGTCCCTGTTTTATAACTTCGTCTGGATCTTCGGCAGCGATGTCCGGAGAAAAAGTCGCTTTGTAGACTGGGCCAGCTATGACTTTACCGTAAGCCCTGCTGCCCTGCATGCATTTGAGGCAGAATATGGCTACGCGCTGACTGCAGAGGACTTTATCCATCTGGGAAAGCTGCAGGCCACACACCGCCCGCCCACCAGGGCAAAGCTTGACTACATGTCCTTCACCCAGCGTTTTGTCGCCGAAAAGGCAAAGGCGCTGGTAGACATCATCCATGCGCACGGCAAACAGGCATACGTATTCTATGATGACTCCTGGGTCGGCATGGAACCGTACGGCAAACACTTTACCTCAATTGGCTTTGACGGCCTCATTAAGTGCGTATTTTCCGGCTTCGAGTGCCGCCTGTGTGCCGGCGTGGATGTCCCCGTTCACGAACTCCGCTTCCACCCCTATCTGTTCCCTGTCGGCCTCGGCGGTCTTCCGACCTTTATGGACGGCGGGCACTCGGAAAAGGATGCCATGGATTACTGGCTGCACGTCCGCCGTGCGCTTGCCCGGAAATGCGTGGACCGCATCGGCCTCGGCGGATACCTCCATCTGACAGAAGGTTTCCCGGCCTTTGTAGACACTATCACTGAGATCTCGGATCAGTTCCGGGCGATAAAGGCACTGCATACCAATGGTGCACCAGCCGTCCTTCCTTTGACCGTCGGCGTTCTGCACGTGTGGGGCGCACTGCGCAGCTGGACGCTGTCCGGCCATTTTCACGAAACCAGCAATCATGTGCTCATCCATGTTCTTGAAGCCCTGTCCGGTCTCCCCGTCAACGTCCGTTTTCTTTCCTTTGACGATGTCATCGGCGGCGGCCTGCAGGATGTGGATGTCCTTCTCAATGCCGGTCAGGCCGGCGATGCCTGGAGCGGCGGAGAAGTCTGGCAGCACCCATCTCTCATCGCGGAGATTACCCGTTTCGTTTACGAAGGCGGACATCTCATCGGCATTGATGAACCTTCTGCAGTCCATGGACTGGATACCTGTCTCGCACTCGCACACCTCTTCGGTGTTGACCTTGATAACGGTGAGTACGCCTGTCACATTCCCTTTGATGTCGAGACTGTCCCCGCACCGTTTGATATTCCGGAAAGCTTTGGCATCCGCAAAACCAATGTCCGCCTGATCCAGCCCGATACAGATGTCTGGATGGCTCAGGGCGGGATCCCCCAGTTTACACATCATGCCTTTGGCAAGGGGCATGCCCTGTATATGAGCGGATTTACCTACTCACCGCTCAATGCACACATGTTCCTGCAAACCCTGATCCATCTCACCGGCATCTCGCAGACATCTACCGGTACCTCTGATCATCCCGAGATTGAAACCGCCTGGTTCCCGGCAGACCGGACTATGATCGTCATGAATGACGCAGACCATCCCATCTGCACAGAGGTCACCTGTCCCGCCGGGCGCGCCAGTGTGGAACTTGCCCCATTTGAGCTGAAATTTGTAACAATCTGTTGATCATACCGGCAGTGCCTGCACTGCCGGTTTTCCTTTACTGCAGGCATCCGTATCCTCAGTCGTATCTGACTTTTCGGGCATACATCACATCCCATAGTTCCATGATAATCGCACCTGTGCAGAGAGGGCGGAAAATGATGATTATCACAATGCGACTTGTTTTGAAACCTGCTGATCCCCTATAATGTATCCTGATGATCGCTTTGCGGAGGTGGAAAGATGATGTTGTTGACCTATGATCCGAGAAATGTACGTGAAGCAACGATGAGATCCAGCAATATTTATGCTGCGATTCGTGCATATAAAAGAGTAGGTGTCGAAAACGGAAGGATCCGAAAAGAAATCTCTGAGGAATATGGAATAACGCCTACCTATGCGCAAAATTACATTGACACGATTGAAAAAGAAGAGAAGGGCTCAGCCAGGTAATCATGGAATAATCTGATTTGGTTAACCTTGCTGCCCTGAATCCCCTGCCCGACCCTGCCAGATATCCAGCAGGGTCGCATATTCACAATGAAACTGCCTGTCCGATTATCCGCACCGGAAGATCCCCCGATGAATAAAATGGACCG